>CAYQFG010000037.1:15365-18447 GCA_964416695.1 uncultured Bifidobacterium sp. | reverse complement strand
CGAGGCCGTCGAGGAAGGCCGGCGCAGGCTTCTCGTAAATGCCCATCGTGCGGTCACCCTGCACGTTGCTGTGCCCGCGCACCGGGCACAGGCCCGCGCCCGGGCGGCCGATGTTGCCGCGCATCAGCATGAGGTTCACCAGCTGACGAATAGTCGCCACCGCGTACTTGGTCTGGGTGATGCCCATCGCCCAGCACGCGATCACGTTGTTCGACTTGATGTACACGTCCGCGGCCATCTCGATCTGCGCGCGCGTGAGGCCCGACTGATCGAGCACATCATCCCACGAGGTCGCGCGCACGGCCGCCATGGCGGCCTCGAACCCGTCCGTATGCTCCGCGATGAACGCGTGGTCGATCAGCGTACGATCCGCTTCCGCGCGCTCGAGCAACACTTTCATCATCCCCGTGAACACGGCGAAGTCGCCGCCCACCTTGGGCTGCAGATACAGCGTCGCGATGGTCGAGCCGCGGCCCGTGGTCATGGCGATGGCGTCCTGCGGGTGCAGGAACTCCAGCAGGCCCTTCTCGCGCAGCGGGTTGATCACCACGATGTGGCAGCCGCGCTTGGCGGCGTGCTGCAGCTCCGACAACATGCGCGGGTGGTTGGTGCCGGGGTTCTGCCCCACCACGAAGATCGCGTCGGCCTTCTCGAAATCCTCGAGCGTGACCGTGCCCTTGCCCACGCCCACGCTCTCGCCCAGCGCCACGCCCGAAGACTCATGGCACATGTTCGAGCAATCGGGGAAGTTGTTGGTGCCGAAGCTGCGGCCCAGCAGCTGGTACAGGAAGGCCGCCTCGTTGCTGGTGCGGCCCGAGGTGTAGAACACCGCCTCGTTCGGGTCCGCGAGCCCGCGCAGCGCGGTGCCCAGCTTGGCGAACAGGTTCTCCCACGAGATCGGCACGTACTTGTCGCTCGCGCGATCGTACTCCATCGGCTCGGCGAGGCGGCCCTGCTGCTCCAGCCAGTAACCGTCCTTCGTGCGCAATTCGGTCACCGTGTGCTTCGCGAAGAACGCGCGGTCGACGCGCTTGGTGGTCGCCTCCGCGGCGATGGCCTTCGCCCCGTTCTCGCAGAACTCGAAGTGCGATACGCGGCCCGGCTCGGGCCAGGCGCACCCGGGGCAATCGAACCCGTCGGGCTGGTTCATGCGGTACAGCGCCTGCGGGCCCGTCACCAGCGCCTTCTCGCGCACCAGGTGCTTCAACGTGCTGAGCAGCGCGCCGCGG
Organism: uncultured Bifidobacterium sp.; assembly: GCA_964416695.1. GTDB lineage: Bacteria > Fibrobacterota > Fibrobacteria > UBA11236 > UBA11236 > UBA11236. Next base: position 17,218 of record CAYQFG010000037.1, on the reverse strand, counting down.
CCCGCCGCGGGATGCGCGTACGGATCCTTGAAGGTCAGGTCGAGGTCGTGTTCGGGATGGGTCTTCGCGTCCGCGCTCATGCGGGGGTCTCCGTCTTCAAGGCCGCGATCCCCGCCACGCGGCGGGGGTTCGCATACACCGTGGCGCGCACGCCCCGGCAAAATCCGATCAAGGTGATGTCATTCTCGCGGCAGAAGGTCACCGCCATGGACGAGGGCGCCGACACGGCGGCCAGCACCGTCACGCCCGCGCGCAGCGCCTTCGACGCGATCTCGTACGACACGCGCCCGCTCACGCACAACACTTTCGCGGGGGCCAGCTGGCCGGCCTCCCACAACCGCCCCACCGCCTTGTCCACCGCGTTGTGACGGCCCGCGTCCTCGCCGAAACCCAGCAGCTCGCCGTGCACGGAGAACAACGCCGCCGCGTGCGAACCGCCGGTGTCCCCGAACAGATCCTGACGTTCGCGCATCGCCTTGAAGCAGGTTTCCAGGAACGCCGTGTCGAGGACGGGGGGATTTTGGGGGTTGGGGGTTGAGGCCGCCGGGTTGTCGGGAGTCGCACACGTCGCGGCGTCTTCCCATTCGGTCTTCCCGCAGAAGCCGCAGGAGGATGTGGACGCCAGCGACCTGTTCGCGAGTTTTCCGGCCAGAGACGACCGGTCGCGCACGGTGACGTCCCACGTCGCGGCCCCGTCGGGGTTGTTCGCGATCTCGACCAGCGAGGGCACGACTTCCGTCATCGCAAGGATGTCCGACGGCGCGTCGACGAGGCTTTCCGCATACAGCAGACCCTGCACCAGCGCGCGGTCGTCGCCGGGGGTCCGCAACGTCACGGTGAACGGCTTGCCGTTCACGCGCACCGACAGCGGTCCCTCTTCCACCACGCGTTCGGGAACTTCGGACACGCTGTCGCCATCCAGCCGCCAGGCGGAAAAATCACGGGAGGACATGGGATAAAAATTAGGAATGAGGAATGAGGAATGAAGAATGAAAACAACCCGACCAACACTGGCCCGGCCTTCAAAAACACACCGAATTGGAGTTATTGCGCGGATTTACGGATTTAATACCGGAACCCAACCCCAATGGGCAATCTGTCTGCGCGGGAGGCTCGGGAACCCGCATCAGGGCTCCCTCCACCTTTCACCGCCGCTGCCTTCGAGTCCGCATTCCGCATTGTTCGTGATGCCGGTTCACCGGACCGGCGTCACGAACACCCGCTGGTCGTTCCGCAATCCTCGCAGACCACGCACGTGCCGTTGCGGCGCACGCGCATCGACCCGCACGAACCGCAGCCGTCTCCCGTGTACCCCGCGCGCCGCGACATGTCCGCCGCCTCGGCGCGGGTCATCGCACCCTGAGGCCGGGCCGGGGCGCCCGTCGAGACGGACGCCACCGGTGTCGCGGGTGTCGACCGCACGGTTTCGTCTCCAGGTACGGACAAGGCCGACATCCCGTAAGACACCGTTCCCCCACCCCCCACACCTTCCAGCGGCTTGATGTGGGCCAGATCATCACGGCCCAGATAGCTCACGCCGAGCGCGCGGAACACGAGGTCGAGCAGCGAGGTGCAGTTCTTGATGTGCTCGTGGCCCTCCACCGGCCCGGCGGGTTCGAAGCGCGTGAAGGTAAACGTGTCGACGAGTTCCTCGAGGGGCACCCCGTACTGCAGGGCCTTGGAGGTGAGCACGGCGAAGCAGTTCAGCAGCGCGCGATAGCTCGCGCCCTCCTTGTACATGTCGATGAAGATCTCCCCGAGTGCGCCGTCGGGATATTCGCCCGTGCGCAGGAACAGTTTGTGTTCGCCCACGGTGACTTCCTGCGTGAATCCCGCGCGACGTGCGGGCAGCT
>CAYQFG010000037.1:7989-15265 GCA_964416695.1 uncultured Bifidobacterium sp. | reverse complement strand
TTGTGTTCGCCCACGGTGACTTCCTGCGTGAATCCCGCGCGACGTGCGGGCAGCTTGCGGCGCTGGGGGCCGAACGGCGGCGCGGCCATGCCGGAACGGGCCGGCGCCTGCGGGGCGACGAGCGCTGCGGGACGCGCGGTCGACGCCGAAGACCCGGCGGACACCGAGGCCGACTGTTTGCGATCCTTGCGGGCGTTGAGCGGCTGCGAGAGCTTGCTGCCGTCGCGATAGATGGAAATGGCCTTCAGCAATCCGCGATGACCTTCGCGATACACGCCGAGGATGTCGGCGATGGTGGACTCGTACGGGAGGTTCACGGTCTTGGAGATCGCGCCCGAGATGTACGGCTGCGCGGTGGACATGATGCGCACGTGGCCCATGGGCGCGATCATGCGCGTGCCCTTGCCGCAGGGGCTCGCGCAGTCGAACACCGGGTAATGTTCGGGTTTGAGCGAAGGAGCGCCTTCAACCGTCTGCGCGCCGCAGATGTGCAAGTCGGCCGCCTCGATGTGCGCGAAGCCGAAGCCGAGCGATTCGAGCACGTCGTAACCGTCACCGTCGAGGGCGGCCGGACTGACGCCGAGGCCCGCGAGGAAGTCGCGGCCGAGCAGGCGCGGATGGAACGCGTCTTCGAGCGACAACGAGAGCGGCAAGGCCTTCTCCAGCTTGTGCAAGACTTCGGCGGTGAAGCCGTGTTCGGACAGCGTGACCCGGTTGACATGGGGCGCGCCGTCGAGCGAGCCGCTGCCGATCACGTATCGCTCGATGGCTTCGCATTCCGCCGGCGAATATCCGAGGTGGCGCAGCGCGACCGGCAACGACTGGTTGGTGATCTTGAAGTAACCGCCGCCGGCGAGCTTCTTGAACTTCACCATCGCGAAGTCGGGTTCGATGCCCGTGGTGTCGCAATCCATCAACAGGCCGATGGTCCCCGTGGGCGCGAGCACCGTCACCTGCGCGTTGCGGAAGCCGTGCTTCGCCCCCAGCGCGAGCGCCTGCGTCCAGGCGGCGCGCGCCGCCTTCACCATCGCGTCGGGACAATGTTCTCCCGTCAGGCCGCGCGGGATCACGCTCAGGCCTTCATACTCGGAGGCCGGCGCGTTGCGCGCGGCGCGCTCGTGGTTGCGGATGACGCGCAGCATGGCCTCGCGGTTGGAGGCGAAGCGCGGGAAGGCCCCCAGCGCGGCCGCGATTTCGGCCGAAGCGGCGTAGGACGCGCCGCCGAGCAGCGCGGTGATGGCCGCGGTGATGTCGGCGGCCGCGGGGGAGTCGTAGGGCACGCCGGCGCGCATGAGGAACGCGCCGAGGTTCGCGTAGCCGAGGCCGAGCGTGCGATAGTCGTAAGAGCGGCGCGCGATGGCCGGCGAAGGGAACTGGGCCATGCCCACGGAAACGTCGAGCACCACCGTCCACAAACGGACGGCGTGCGCGTATTTCTCCACGTCGAGCGTGCCGTCTTCCTTCTGGAAGGTCACGAGATTCAACGACGCGAGGTTGCACGCCGTGTCGTCGAGGAACATGTACTCGGAACAGGGGTTCGACGCGCGGATGGGCCCGTCGGCCGGGCAGGTGTGCCACTCGTTGATGAGGTCGTCGTACTGCACGCCGGGGTCGGCGCAATCCCAGGCCGCCTTGCCGACGCGATCCCACAGCGCGCGGGCCTTCACCGTCTTGCGGACGGAACGGTCGACGCGACCCAGCAACTGCCAGTCGCCGTCGGCATCCACCGCGTCGAGGAAGGCGTTGGGCACCCGCACCGAGTTGTTGGAGTTCTGGCCGCTCACCGTCACGTAGGCCTCGCCCTCGAAGTGCGTGTCGTACGTCTCGCGGTCGCCCAGCGCCTGGCCTTGCGCCAGCAGCGCGCGGCCGCGGTTCCACAAGGCTTCCGGCACGAACTCCCCGCCGGGAACGGCGGGGTCGGGCGCCTCCTTGCCGCCGCGCGCGAGGGCCTGATCCCCCGTCTTCAACAGCGCCGCGCCCGCCACCAGCGCGGCCACCTTGGCCTCCTCGCGGCTCTTCCAGTCGATGAACTCCTCGATCTCGGGGTGGTCGAGATCGAGGCACACCATTTTGGCCGCGCGGCGCGTTGTGCCACCAGACTTGATCGCCCCGGCGGCGCGGTCGAACACCTTGAGGAACGACATCAAACCCGAGGAGACGCCGCCGCCGGCGAGAGACTCGCCCGCCGCGCGGATCGCGCTGAAGTTCGTGCCGGTGCCCGAGCCGTACTTGAAGATGCGGCCTTCGCGCTGGAGCAGCGAGAACACGCCGTTCTCGCCGAGCAGGTCATCATCGACCGACTGGATGAAGCACGCGTGCGGCTGCGGCCGCGTGTACGCGTCTTCCGAAGCCTTCACCTGATCGTCTACCGGGTCGACATAATAATGACCCTGTGCAGATCCCGTGATTCCATACTTCCAGTTCAGGCCCGTATTGAACCACTGCGGTGAGTTGGGCGCGGCCATCTGCCGCAACAACATGAACACCAGTTCATCGTAGAACACCTGCGCATCGGCGGTCGTATCGAAGTATCCCAACGATTCACCCCAGTGACGCCAGCATCCCGCAAGACGATCCACCACCTGGCGCACGCTGTTTTCGCCGCCCGTCACGCCCGGCTTGCCGTCCTGCGGCACGTCGCGACGGCGCAGGTACTTCTGCGCCAGAATATCGGTGGCCGTCTGCGACCAGAACTCCGGCACCTCCACATCCATCACCGAAGAGGAGGACGCATCAAGCGATCTCACCTGCGATTTGCGCCACGCGTACTGAACGGTATCGTAAGGATTGAGACCTTCACGGGTAAACAGTCGGGTAAAGCGCATGGGGAATCCTCCGGAAGATGAGTGGCGCCCGGGACGTCGGGACGACGAGGGCGACAGGATGAGGGACGACGCGAGGCAGAGCGGACAGGACGAACGGGACGAACAGGACGGGTCGACCTCTGGAATCTAACCCCTCATCCGGCATCCGGCTGGTGAACGCCGACGCGCGCGGACAGAAGGGATGACGACGTTTAAACCCTTGATTCATGGGGGGTTGAGGCATGCCGGACGCACGGAGGCCAGACGGGCATGCCGGGAGGAGGAAGGGGCAAGTCGTTGTGGATCCAGCGGATACGCGGACAGAAAATTCCCGGAAAAAATGTCGGATTTTTTTTCCGGCGGGGCCCGGGAGGAGCGACCGGAGAACGGACGGGAACCGGCCTGGACGCAGGCCGGAAAGGGTCTGGAAGTTGTCCGGAAAACGCTCCTGAAGGGGACGGGAAGGGGGAGATCTCCGGAACTCCCCGCCGTCCGTCGCTTTCACCCCCGTCCCATCGCCCCGCCTCCCCCATGGCTCCGGGCGGGCGGTTAGATTTCCCGACATGAAATCCTGGTTCAAACGCATCACCGTTGCCGTCGCCGCCCTGCTTGCCCTCCTGATCGTCCTCGTGGTCGGCGTCTCCCTGCATGCGGGTCACGCTTACCTGCGCGAATGGGATGTCCCCCTCCCCGACACCCGGGCCGTGGACGACCCCGCGATCATCGCCCGGGGCGAGTACCTCGTGCACGGTCCGGCACACTGCGCCGACTGCCACGCTCCCGACAGCGCCAAGGCCCGCATGTTCGCCGGTGAAATCGTCCCGCTCACGGGCGGGACGGGCGAGATCACCTTCCTCGGAGACTGGACGGCCCCCAACCTCACGCCCGATTCCGCCACCGGGCTGGGAGCGCTCAGCGACGGCATGATCGCCCGCGCCCTGCGCACGGGCGTGAACCGCGAAGGACGCATCGCCCTCCCGTTCAAGGATGCCTACGCCGACATGGCGGAGGATGACCTCATCGCCATCCTCTCCTACCTCCGCTCGCTTGACGCCGAACCCGGCGTGGCCCCCCGCAAGGACATCAACCTGCTCGGGCGCATCACCCTGGCATATTTCCTGCAGCCCTACGGCCCCAAGCATCCTCCCGTCCGGCAACGCTTCGAGCCGGAGGCCACCGTCGAATACGGCCATTACATCGCCAACGTCACCGGCCGCTGTGAGTCGTGCCACACCCCGCGCAATCTGAAGACGGGGGCCTTCCAGGGGGCACCCTTCTCGGGCGGCATGCCCTTCGAATCGCGGACGCGGCCGGGCATCGTGTACGTATCGCCCAACCTCACGCCCGATTCCGCCACCGGCGTCATCGCCGGCCTGACTGAAGAGCAGTTCGTGACCCGCATGCGCGCCGGAGCCACCCTGCCCGACTCTCCCATGCCCTGGGGAAACTACCGCCGCATGAGCGAAACCGACCTCCGGGCATTGTACCGCTACTTGCACAGCCTCGCGCCCGTGACGCGGGACAACGGCCCCATCGTGCAGACCGTGGAAGAGTTCGCCGAGCGGGCCCGCCCTGACCAACCCTGACCACACCCGCTGGATCCTGTTCACCTCGGCCATGGCCGAGTTCCGGGCCTGCCCCTCCCCTCCACCTCCGCCCTCCGGGCCCGTCAGGGCCCCCTCGCCGCCGTCCGCGGGCGGACGGCTCCGCCCCCCTAAATCCCCGCGTGCCCGCTCAATATCCGGTATCCGGCACAAACCACGCAGAATGAAACGCACCGGGTGAAACGCGCGGCGCAAAAACGCAAACAAGCGCGCGGCACAAAATGCGCGGCGACGCCAACAAAAGCGCGGAAAGCAATGCAAAAAAAAGCTTCGCACAGGATGACGTCATCCCGCGCGGAGCGCGTCCCGCCCCGCCTGCCCGTCGGTCAACGGGAGGGCCGGGTCATGTCTGTTCGCCGGGTCGCCGGGTCGCCGGGTTCCCTATGTTTTCACGTGATTGTCTTCACGTGTTTGAATCACCGCGTGCCATGATGACCTTGCCGGTGCGGACCATTTCCGCAATCCCGTACTTGTCCAGCATCATCTCGGCGGAGTCGAGCTTGTCCGTGCTGCCGGTGATCTGAAGCATCAGGGTGTTCTCCGAAAGATCCACCGTCTGCGCCTTGAAGTGCTCGGCGATCTGCAACACCTCCGAGCGCTTTTCGGGAGCGCAACGCACCTTGACCAGCGCCAGTTCCTTCTCCACCACGGTCTCACCGGTGTGATCCTTGGCATGCAGCACGTCGATCAACTTGTTCAGTTGCTTGAGGATCTGCTCCAGCGTCTTGGGCTCGCCCGACGCGACGATGTTCATGCGCGCGAACTTGCCGTTATGCGCCGGCGACACCACCAGGCTGTCGATGTTGTACCCGCGGCGGGCGAACACGAGGGCGATGCGGATCAGCACGCCCGGCTTGTTGTTCACCAGCAGGCTGATGCTGTGCTGGCTGGAGCGCGCGCCGGCAGGGCGGTACGCCTGGCTTTCGCGCGAGGTCTCCGCCGGGGAAGCGGTCTGGGCCGTACCGTTGACTGTTCCGTTAATCATGTTTTCAGCTCCTTGCGCATCGTGCGCAGAATTTGATGCGATGTCCTGTCAGGAAGGTCCGAAGGTCGTGCGGCCTCCGGGGGCTTTCACGCTGCGGTTGCAGGTGATGTCAGGTGCTTCCGACCGGCTTTTCCATCTTGTGTTTGGGGGCTTCCAGCACCATCTCTTCGTACGGCGCACCGGCGGCGATCATGGGGAAGACGTTGTCTTCCTTCTCCACTTCCGCGTGAATGATGCACGGTCCGTCGTTGTAGGCCAAAGCGCGTTCCAGCACGCGGCCGGCATCGGCATTGCGCTTGATGCGGAAGCCCTGCATGCCGTAAGCCTCGGCCAGCTTCACGAAGTCCGGGTTACCCTCCAGGTCCACGCCGGAATAACGGTTCTCGAAGAACAGTGCCTGCCACTGGCGCACCATGCCCAGATACTTGTTGTCGAGGATCAGGATCTTGATCGGCAGCTTGTTCACCTGTGCGGTGGCCAGCTCGGCCTGCGTCATCTGGAAGCCGCCGTCACCCACCACGGTCACCACCAGCGCGTCGGGCCGCGCGAACTGCGCGCCGATCGCGGACGGCAGACCGAAGCCCATCGTTCCCGCGCCGCCGCTGGAAATCCAGTGGCGGCGGTAGTCCGTCTTGTAGAACTGCGCGGCCCACATCTGGTGCTGGCCCACGTCGGTGGTGACGATGGCCTTGCCCTTGGTGAGACGATACAGCTCGTCGAGCACGAACTGCGCCTTGAGGCCGCCGTGCTTGCGGTACTGCAACGGGAAGCGCTTGCGCAACTTGCGGATGTGCGTCACCCAGGCCGTGGTGTCGCCCTTCGTGGTCAACGGCAGCAGCTCTTCGAGCACGAGGCGGGCGTCGCCCACGATCGCGCAATCCGGCACCACCATCTTGTTGATTTCCGCCGGATCGATGTCGACGTGAATCTTCACCGCGTTCTTGCAGAATTCCGACAACTTGCCGACGATGCGGTCGTCCCAGCGGGAACCGATCGACATGATCAGGTCGCATTCCATCACGGCCTTGTTCGCGTACGCCGTCCCGTGCATGCCGAGCATGCCGAGTCCCAGATCGTGGGTTTCCGGGAACGCACCCTTGCCGTGCAAGGTGTTCACCACGGGGATCTGCAACTTTTCCACCAGGGCGCGCAGCACCTTGCTGGCATCGGCGATGATGGCGCCGTGTCCCGCGAGGATCAACGGCTTCTTCGCGCGCTGCAGCAGCTCGGCGCACCGGGCGATGGCCACCGAGTCGCCGTGCGACGGGACCTTGTAACCCGGGAGGTCGATCTCCACGTTGTAATCCGGTTCGAACATCGCCCCCGACACGTCCTTGGGAATGTCGATCAGAACGGGACCGGGACGGCCGCTTTCCGCGATGTAGAAGGCTTCCTTCACGATGCGGGGAATATCCTTCGGGTCGCGCACCAGATAGGAATGCTTCACGGCGGCGTAGGTCAGGCCCGACACGTCCGCCTCCTGGAAGGCGTCCAGACCCAGCATGCTCTGGATCGTCTGACCGGTGATGACCACCATGGGGACGGAATCCATCAGGGCCGTCAGCAAGCCGGTCACGGTATTCGTCGCCCCCGGGCCGGAGGTCACGAGACAGACGCCGGCCTTGCCGGACGCACGGGCGAGCCCGTCGGCCATGTGCGTCGCGCCCTGTTCATGGCGCGTCAGGATGAACTTGATGCTGGAATCGACCAAAGCATCGAAAATCGGGATGGCGGCGCCACCGGGATGTCCGAATACATACTCAACGCCCTGCTGTTCCATGCAATGAATCAGTGCCTCTGCGCCGGTGCAAATTTTCTTGGGCATTTCTGCTCCCTCGGGACTAAATAAGATGGTTTACCATCTCCAAAATCCCCATTTATTC
>CAYQFG010000037.1:0-7889 GCA_964416695.1 uncultured Bifidobacterium sp. | reverse complement strand
CCCGGCGGCGGCGGGCCGCTGACGCCGTCATCCAGCTCCGGGCCATAGGGATAGCTGGTGGCGATGAACGTGGAGGTGTGGCGGAAGGCATCCAGCCGCGCCCGCGACAGTTTGACGAGAACATCGGGCGCCGCGGGGTGAGGCACATAATCAAAGCGCGCATCGGAGGCCACCGCCTCCACCTCATACGCCGCGCCCCCGCGCAGCACGATGCGGACCGCCACCCGCGGCTCCTTGCTGCGGGCGGGAGCCCGCTCGCCGGGTTCCAGGTGCCCGTCGATCAACAGGCTGACGGCCTGTCCCAACACCTCCCGGACCTTGCGGAGGTTGGCCGTCCGCACGGAACCCGGCTCCACCAAAACCGCGGAGTCACCTCTCTGAACCAGCGTATACCGGACGGGAGCGCCCGTCTCGTCACGCCACGTTACCCGCAAGGTATCGATCTTCTCCTGATGGATTTCCGGGATGACCTCGGGCGACGTCCAGCTGTTGATGTCCGCGGAAACGGGTAAACCTGTCGTCGTGTACGCGACCGTCGGCAACGGCGTTTCCGCCAGCAACGGGTTCCCGGCATCCCGCGCCCAGGCCATCGCCCCGAGGCGCCCGCGCGGCTCCCCGATGCGCAACCACCGGGCGCGTCCGTCGGCAAACGTCAGCTGAACAAAGCGCGCCCCGATCAATTGAAGTCCGTGCTCCTCCAGATCCTGCTCCGACCGGACGGGTCGCGGCTGTTGTTCCTGCAGTGCCTCAAGCTGGCGGACGGTTTGCAAAACCAGTTCCTGTCGCGCCGGCACGTCCCGGCCCGCAACCCACCACCGTCCATCCTCTTTCCGGTACACCTCCACGGTATCCATCAGTTGCTGGATGCGGATACGCGTCAACGAAGACGTCGCCCGGGGATCAAGGGCCCGGTCGGCCCACGCGGGAGACAGCATCACCGCTCCCAGGACCAGCAAAAGCGACCATCCCGCACGGCGCGGGAACAACACGGCACAACAACGAAAAGGCACTGATTTCATAGGCCGAACAAACTAGGAATTCTGGCGATCACAAACTTTGACGGCCTTGCAAGGATTCGTGCCGGTCCACTTCATCCGGCCAGCCTGAGCGTATCATTCAAGCGGGCAAAAATCACCCGTAGGGACAAAAAAAACGGCCGCGCAGTGCGCGGCCGTTTTCGTATCAAGCATTCCAAGCGTTCGTGTGCGATTAGAGCACGACGCGCGAGAAGCTGACCTTCTTCTGCGGGTTCGTCACCTGCACGATGTAGGTGCCCTTGTTCAGGTCCTTCATCTCCACCGACTTGCCGTTGCCACCCAGCAGCGTTCTGCTGCCGACGCTCTGGCCGGTCAGGGTCGTCACGTACACCTGGTAGAAACCGGCATCGGGAGTCGAGACGCGGATGCCGTTGGCAAACGCGCTCACACCGTCGACCGAGGTCTGGCCGGGGCCGATTGCGATGGAGGTCGGGGTCTTGCAAGGGTCGCCCGTTCCCGCGGTGTCGCTCGGAGTGATCGAGGTGACCGTAGCCCATGGGACATACTCTTCGTAACCGTCATTGGTGCAACCCTGGTAGTCGCGCGCCAGGAAGCGCACCATGTTCCACAGGTAGGCATGCGCCATGCTGTCGACGCCCAGGCCCGAACCGGAACGCTGGTTGTTGTAGGGCGCGTTGTCATGGCCGATGTTGTTGTAGGCGGCCAAACCGTTGCCCATCTTGCGCACCCAAGAGACCGGGTGGTCACCCATGGCCAGCTGGTTCGACATCGAGCGGCTGGTTTCATCCAGCGACAACAGGATGTTCAGGCGGCCTTCCGTGTAGTTTTCGCCGTTGAAGGCACGAACCATGGCCGGGATGGCGCGGGGGCCGGGGTTGTTGAAGTAGGTGTACCACTCATCCTGGAGGTTGTCCCAGACATACGTGCGGGAATCCGTGGTCGAGTTGGGCGGCAAGGTCCAGTTGAACTTCACGGTGTTGTCGAAGATGTTCTTCGTTTCATCGTTGTACTTGCCGTGGTTCATCACCGCGATCGGCGGAACCGGCGGCGGCGTGGAGGCCGTGGACGCGTGAGGCGGAACCTGACCGGCCCGCACCGAGTCGACGTAAATCCGGGCCGGGCTGCCGGCGGAAAGGTGGTGGTAGTACTGGCGCGCCACGGCACGGGCCATGAAGCGGCAGGTGGGATCGGCGATGTTGGAACCGCCACCACCCGTACCCGTTCCGGGACAGGTGATGAAGGCCGACGCCGCGTGCATCATCAGCATCGCACCGCCATCGCGGTAGATGTAGTTCTGCAGGGCGATGTCGCCCGTGGAGTTCACGGCACCGCTGACGTCCTCGTCACCCTGGCTGAACACCACCACGTCGACCCCTTCCAGGGTGTTGGGCTGGATGTAACCGATGGCGGCGTCCGTGATCACCAGTTCGAAGCCGTACTTGTTGGCGGCGTGGATCAGCGCGCGACGAATCGCCTGCTTACCCGTGTTATGGGCCTTGTTCTTGTCGTACAGGAGGACCTTGCGCACCTTGGTGCGGGCGTCCATTTGGTATTCCACGTCCGCGCGACGCGGAATGATCACGTTCGGGCAGTTCGTGCTCGCGCTGGTCAGACAGGCATGGGTGTACTCCTGGGACTGCGCCGCGGCAGGGGCCACCATGGCCCCAAGCGCCAACGCACCCACCAGGGAGGCCGTCCAAAGCCCCGCGATCGGTTTTTTCTGTTCAGTTTTCATTGGTTCTCTCTCCTCAGAATTTTAAAAGCAGCTCACCTTAAACTACCGCCGAACAGCGAAATCCGCACGGCGTTTCAAGGCGAGAGGTGCCTCACGGGGCTAATAGATCCAAACCTTAGAGGTTGAAATCCACCCGGAAGACGTAATACCAGTCCTTTTTCTCACGCGTGACCGGTTCGTCGGACATCACGCCCCAGAAGTCGGGATGACGCATGTGGTCGGCCGCCACCTGGGCATGCACGTTCACACCTTGCAGAACGCTCTTGCGAGCATAAAACGACCACTTCCACGGAAATTCATCGTCCGCATTCAGATACTGATAGCCACCGCGGGAGCTGGCCGCCGAGGTCACCGGCACCGGATTGCCCTGCTGCACCCCATAAATGGTGTTGGGGAAGCGGGTTTTGCGGTATTCGACTTCCGCCGACAAGCGGTCAAGAATACCGAAGGTCGGCAGGTTGACGCCGCCCATGATGGGCATGCGCGCCATGCGGTCTTCATAGAAATACGGCTGGTTTTCGAACCCCAACAAGGCGCCTTCCGCGTAAATCTTGAATTCACCGGGGGCGATGCGGGGCGATCCGATCAGGACACCGAGATCGAGCGAGGCCCGCAGCATGGCCTTGAAGCCACTGAAGGTGTAATAGCCGATGTCGCTGCAGTCGCCGGCCTGACAGTCCTGCCAGTCGGCGATGGTCTGACGCGCCCGGGCATTGTCGGGGTCGTTGCACGCGGCCTGACCGGCCGGGTCAGGATCCAGACAGGCCCCCCACACGTACAAGGTATCGGTCTCCAGCGGAATGACCGTCACACCAGCGGTGTCCAGACCTGCCAAAGGCATGCCGGTGGTCTTGCTGTAGGCGTTGGCGAACACCTTGGGGCTCACCCGTGACGGGCGGGCCGGCAAGGCGTGCGACCAGACCATGCCGCCGCCGACTTCCAGGAAGGAATTCGGGCGGGCGGTGACCATGTAGCCGGGAGACAGGTCATGCAGCGGCTCCCAGTCGCGATCACTGAACAGGGTGAACTCATGCGTCACCTTCTCGCTGAAGGTGGGCAAGACGTACCGCACACCCAACGCCCCGTAGCTGGCGGACTGCAGGTAAGACCAGCCGCCCGTCATCAGGGTGCCCGGGTACGTGCCGCTGCGGAACAGGTATTCACCCAGGTTATGGCTGTCGCCATACTTGACCGGGAAGAAGCCGACCTGCAGGCGGGAATGAGGGGTTGACTGACCACCGAAGTGGTAAACCGCCTGGGCCTCACCCAGACCACCGCCGTACTTGATCAAACGGTATTCCGCGCCGCTCCCGGTGCTGGCGGCGAACCAGTACATGCCGCCCAGGGTCAGGCGGAGTTCCAGCTTGTCGTCGTTGACGGCCGAAATTCCCAGATGCACCGCCGTGCGCGTAATGGGGAAGTTCTGCAGCGGGTCACTGGAGTAGCCTTCCTTGACCTGGCCGACATCGAGAGAACCGCCGTAATGCTTGGGCTGCACCACCCACTCGGCGTGGGAGACCGCGGGCGCTGCCAGCAGCGCGGCGGTGCACAGCGCCAGCAAGGAGCGCTTTACAGGTTGGTTGGTAATGTTTTTCATGCCTTGATTCCCCTACCCTTAAATCCCGAACTCGAGGCGGAGGACGTAGTACCAGTCGGAGTTTCTTTCCGTGGTGGGACGGTGGGCGGGGTTGGCGAACACCGTCCCGTAGCTGCGCAGGTGATCGTTGGCCGCCTGCGCGTGCAGGGTGACGCCTTCGATCAGGGACCTGCGGGCGTAGGCGGTCCACTTCACGTAAGTCTTCTTTTCGGTGTAGTCGTAAGCCGCCGTGTTCTGGTCCATCGGCAGCGGAAGGGCCTGACCCAGCGCGCTCCCGATGCTGTTGGGGAAACGGGTCTTGCGGTATTCGCCCTCAACCGAAAGACGGTCGAGCAAACCGAAGGTGGGCAGCACCACACCGGCCATCACGGGCATGCGCTCCATGCGGTCGTTGTAGATGTACTCATCCACGTTCTCCACGCCGAGCAGGGCGATTTCGGTGTACAGCTTGAAGTCGCCGGTGCGGGCGCTTTCAAAACCGATCAGGTTGCCCACGTCGATAGAAGCGCGCGCCATGGTCTTGAAGCCCTTGAAGCTATAGTAGTCGCAATCGCTGTCGTCACCGTCGCGGCAGGGGTTCACGGCCGCCGTGTCACCCGTGGTGGGGCGACCGGTGGACTTGCTGAACCTGTTCTCGGTCGACGCCTTGGGGGTCAGGATCTTGTCGGACTTGAGGGGCAGGCCATGCTGCCACACCGCACCGGCGCCCAGCTCCAGGAAGCTGACGGGGCGGTAGGTGACCATGTACCCGGGGGAAATGTCATGCGCGGGGTTGATGTCACGCTCCATGTACAGCATGAAGTCGTGCGACAGGGTGTTGTCCAGCATGGGGACGTTCAGACGCACGCCCTGGGCCAGGTAGCTGGCGGACTGCATCAGGGCCCAGCCGCCGGTGGTCAGGTAGCCGGGGTACGCGCCGCTGCGGAACAAATATTCGCCCAGGTTGGCGGATTCGCCGTACTTGTGGGGGAAGAGACCGAACTGCAGGGTGGCGGAAGGATTATCCAGATCACCAAAGGTGTAGATCGCCTGGGCCTGACCGATGCCGCCACCGAAATTGACGCGGCGGGTCTGGGAGTTACCCGGCTTTTCGGGCAGCAAGGTGAAAAACAGCCCGCCGAGGGTGAGGCGGATTTCCAGACGGTCGTTGTACGTGCCCGATTCCGTCAACCAGATGCCGGTGCGGGACAGCACCTGTCCGTCGGCCTTACCCTCAGACTGGCTTTCTTCCCACAGGGTCCCCTTGACCACCTGACCCACGTCGATGCTCGTCCCGAACTGGGTCTGGTTGCGAACGATTTCCGCCTGCACCGTCGTGGCCGCCATCAGGGCGGTTACGGCACAAACACCAAGCATTGCACGGGCATTTTTTTTCATGCTGAGACCTTCATGATAAAGAATCTTGCGGGATTTAGCGTCCCGGGTTGCTTCTTATAATAAACTCGATTTTTGAAAACTTCATGGCCTTTTTGACTTTTCTTACCATTTCACCCCCGATTTTTCGCTTTTTTGACAACCTGGACACTTTTGGCCGAAACCACGTCATCCCGACTGCCTTCCCGGAAACCGGCAGTTTACATGCCCTCCTCCCCTATCTAATTTTGGCCATGGCCAGAATACTCCCCGACGTCTCCCGTACCTTCGCCGAATACCTGCTCCTCCCGGGCCTCAGCCGCAAGGAGCACTCCCCCCACGCCGTTTCCCTGTCCTCCCCCTTGGCGGCCTTCCGCCGGGGTGAAAACAGCCGCTTCAGCCTGAACATGCCGGTGGTCTCGGCCAGCATGCAGGCGGTCTCGGGGACCGAGATGGCGATCGCCCTCGCGCGTCAGGGCGGGCTCGCCTTCATTTACTGCTCCCAGTCGATCGAAAACCAGGCCGCCATGATCGCCCGCGTGAAGGCCCACAAGGCCGGGTTCGTCCGCAGCGACACCACGGTCCACCCTTCCTCCACGTTGCGGGAACTGGTCGCCTTGCGCAAAAAGACCGGGCACTCCACGGCGGCGGTCACCGACGACGGCACCAATGCCGGCCAGTTCGTGGGAATCATCACGGACAAGGACTTCTGGGAATTCGAGGACAACCTCGACACCCCGGTCAAGGATTACATGACCCCGCTGGAAAAGGTCGTGCACGGCCGGGTGGGCATCACGCTCGCGGAGGCCAACCGCCTGTTGCACCGCCACAAGAAGGAATGCCTGCCGGTGCTCGAGCACGACGGACGCCTCAACTCGCTGGTGTTCAAGAAGGACTACGTCGACCACATGAACAACCCGTACGAACTGCTCGACGCGGAGAAGCGGTTGGCGGTGGGCGCGGGCATCAACACCCACGACTACAAGGAACGCGTGCCCGCGCTGGTGGAGGCGGGCGTGGACGCCCTGGCGTTCGATTCGTCCGACGGGTATTCCGAATACCAGAAGGAAGCCGCCCTGTGGATCCGCGAACGCTACGGCGACAAGGTGGTCGTCGGAGGCGGCAACGTCGTCTCCGCCGACGGATTCCGTTACCTCGCGGAAGAAGCCCAACTCGATTTCGTGAAGATCGGCATCGGCGGCGGCTCGATCTGCATCACCCGCGAGCAGAAGGGCATCGGCCGGGGGCAAGCCTCCGCGGTCATGGATGTCGTCGCGGCGCGCGACGAGCTGTACGAACGCACAGGACGCTACGTCCCGCTGTGCTCGGACGGCGGCCTGGCCAACGACACGCAGATCATCATCTCCCTCGCCATGGGCACCGACTTCGTGATGATGGGGCGTTATTTCGCCATGACGGCCGAAAGCCCGACCCCCAAGGTTTCGATCGGAAACCGCATCTACAAGCCCTACTGGGGCGAAGGCTCCAACCGCGCCCGCAACTGGCAGCGCTACGCGGAGGGCAACGCGGACGGAAGCGGTGACGACGCCTCGGCCGGCAAGCTGAAGTTCGAGGAGGGCGTGGACGGTTATGTGCCCGTCGTCGGGACCGTCCCGGAAGTGCTGGGGGTGACGCTCGCCAAGCTGCGCGCCACCATGTGCAACGTCGGCGCGCTCAGCCTCCGCGAATTCACGGACAAGGCCGTTCTGACCCTGGTGTCGGAACAGAGCATCGTCGAGGGCGGCACATCCAACATCATCCGTCCCGAAACCACGCTGGGCGACCGCGAGTAGGCTTCCGGCGCTCCGACGGGCCCCGGTCTGCGGCCCGCCATCCCGCTCCTTGTCCCGCCTCCCCCTCCCGGCGCATCCGGACGGGCCTGCCTGCAGGCCCGGACCGCGATTTCCGGGCGGGGATGCCGGGTTCATTTTGTCCCCGTCGTGGCGCGGTTACGGGCGCACGCGGGTTCCGCCAGTATGTATGCTCTGTACATGGCACCCGGCACTGACCAACGTCCCAACCTGCTGCAGTATCTGGACTACCGGAGCTTTCTCGCCGACTACACCCAGTGGCGGCGAGACTTCGACCAGGCCTTTTCGCAGCGCACGTTCGCGAAGGAGGCCGGCTTGCCTGCCTCCAGCTCGAGTCTGCTGCCCGCCATCATCAAGGGGCGCCGCAGCCTCAGCCAGAACCTGCGGGTCAAGTT
>CAYQFG010000036.1:0-19306 GCA_964416695.1 uncultured Bifidobacterium sp. | reverse complement strand
CGGGCGCGGAGGTCAGCGGGGAGGCGGCTTCCCGAAGTTCAGGTCCACGAGCGCGACGCGCCCGGGGGCGGGGTCGCCCAGCAGCATCTGGATGTCCAGCATGCGCCGGTCGTGATCGGCCAGCAGCTGCAGCGTCGTCTGGTACGCATCCTGCTCCAGCGCGATGATCACCCCCTGCAGGTCGAGCTTGCGGGACAGGCTTTCGAGCGCCTCAAGGTCGCCGATCACGGCCCGCTGCATGTCCGGAGGCACGGGCCCGGGCGGGAAGTGGATGAACCCCACGCACTCGTAGCCTTCGAGGCCTTCGTGCTGGATCACGTCGGCCAGCGCCTGGGCGCGGGGACCCGTCCCCAGCACGGCCACCCGCTTGGTTCCGCCCATGATGCGCCGGAACAGGCGGCCCCCGCCTTCGCTGAGTCCGCGCCAGCCGGTGATGAGCACGCCGCTGGCGAGGCCGGTGATGCCGAACACGATGCGCGAGAAGACGAACTCGTGAAAGAAAAAACTCACGGAGAAGAAGGCGAGAAATCCGGTGCCGACGGCGAGCAGGACGGTGCGCAGGGGTGCGACCCGCCGGCCGTAGTCGCCCACGTAGGCCAGCGGCAGCAGGACCGCCAGCGTGGCGAACAGGTGCCACAGCCCGTAGGCCAGAGGGTCGGTGGAGGCCACGTGGGGCAGCGCGCGCACCTTGTGATAGATCGACGCGGTGACGGCCATGGCGAGGTTGACCATCGCCGCGTCGGCCAGCCAGCGCGGTGCCTTGCGGAAACGCGAGGTCAGGAAATTGGCGGCACCCAGCAGAACGATGCCCGTGTTGAGGAGGATTCCCGGGAGCGCGCGCAGTTCGAGGTGCTTGCGCGAGAACAGGATCATGGCCTCATAGAAATACAGGAACGAACGCAAGGGGCGGCTTTTCGCGCTTTCACCCTTGAAGTGCACCACCTGGGTGGCTGGATGATAATAGTTGCGCAAGCCCGTCGCCTTGATGCGGAAGCACAGGTCGAGATCTTCGCCGTACATGAAGAAATCCTCGTCGAATCCGTTCACGCGCCGGTAGACCTCGGTGCGGACGCACAGGAAGGAGCCCGAGATCGCGTCGACCTCATGCGTCTTGTTTTCGTCGAGATAAGTGAGGTTGTAGCGGCCGAACACGCGGCTTTGGGGAAACAGGTTGCTGAGGCCGAGGAACTTGTAGGCCGCCACCCGTGGCGAGGGGAAGCTGCGTTTGGAGGCCGCCTGCAAGGTGCCGTCGCGGTTGATCACCTTGCAGCCCGCCGCGCCGGCGTCGGCGTGGTCCGCGAAAAAGTCGAGCATGACGGCGAGCGTGTCCTCACGCACCAGCGTGTCGGGGTTGAGGAACAGGAGCAGGTCCTGCGTGGCCAGCGCCGCGCCACGGTTGCACCCGGAGCCGAACCCCAGGTTGCGGTCGGACGCCACCCATGTGACCTGTGGCCAGCGGGGTTTGAGCAGGGTGACGGTCCCGTCGCGCGAGTCGTTGTCGAAGACGATGACCTCCGTGCGCGCGCCTTGCGTCCGCTCCAGGTGCGCGGCGGCGACCTGAAGGCTTTGCAGGCAGGCATCCAGCAGTTCCCGGACGTTGTATGAAACGATGATGACCGAGACGCCTTCAGGGCGAGTCGGGGGTCGGGAGCCGGGAGCCGGGTGTTGCCGTGGGGCGCGGCCGTTTCCCGCGGTTCCCTGGCGGCTTTCGTCACCCCGGGTGTGACGAACTCCCGGGGACCCCCCTTCACCCTCTTCCCGCACCGCGCCGGAGGCCGGCGAAGGGATGGCGTCGGCGCTTTCCGCCCCCTCCCCTGCTCTCACTTGCCGCCTCCCAGGCGGAGTTTCACCAGCAGGAACAGGGCTTCGCGGATGATGCCGCCGGACATCTTCGAGGTGCCCATTGTGCGGTCCTTGAAGATGATCGGGATCTCGCGGATGCGGCAGCCTTTTTTCCACAACTTGTAGTTCACTTCGATCTGGAACGAATAGCCGCCGGAGCTGATGCCGTCGAGGTTCAGCGTGCGGAGCGCCTCGGCGCGGAAACACTTGAAGCCGCCGGTGGCGTCGCGCACGGGAATGCCGGTGATCCAGCGGGCGTACATGTTGGCGAAGTAGCTCAACAGCAGACGGCTCATGGGCCAGTTCACCACGTTGACGCCATTGATGTAGCGGCTGCCGATCACCAGGTCGGCGTCGCGGATGGCCTCCAGAAAGTCCGCGATGTAGGCGGGGTCGTGCGAGAAGTCGGCATCCATTTCGAAGACGTAGTCGTAGCCGTGTTCGAGCGCGTACCTGAATCCCCGAACGTAGGCGGAGCCGAGGCCGAGCTTGCCTTCGCGCTGGATCAGGTGCAGGTGCGGCCTGGTTTTCTGCTGTTCGCGCACCCAGGCGCCGGTCCCGTCGGGCGAGCCGTCGTCCACGATCAGCACTTCCAGGCCCAGGTTCAGCGCTTCGAGCGCCGGGATCATCCGGGGAAGATTCTCGATCTCGTTGTAGGTCGGGATGATGATCAGGATTTTGGGCATGGGCGCGGGATCCGGTGCGGGCTGTGGGCGCCTGACGCGCCGGGGGGCGCAGGAGAGGCGTATGGACGCGTCAATATAGCAGGATGGCGGATGCGGGAATGGTTCGGGAGGCAGGCGGCGGGGCCCCCGCACGGCGTCGCCCCGGGTGCGCGCGCTCGTGCACTCGCGGAGAGGGAAAGAGGCCGGCCGCGTGACAAGTGACGGGCCGGTCGGGCCGTGCAGGCGGGTTGCCCCCCACGTCGCCCTTGCGGGCAGACGGGTACGTGGTCAGGAGGCGGCGCGTTGTTCCGCGAGTTGTTCCGTGAGGCCGCGCAGACGGAACGCGGTGTCGCGCGCGAGCTTGTCGCAGCGCAGGCCCGACCGCAGCGGGCGTGCGGCGGGCAAACCGAGCTCGGGCGTGCTCAGGGGCTGGATGAGCGCGCCGTCGAGCCCGTAACGGGTTGCCACGGCCTGGGCCCACTCCAGGCGGTTGACACGTTCCGCGCCCGCCGCGTGGTAAACTCCGGAGCAGCCGCGGGCCAGCAAGGCCCAGAGGGCGCCCGCAAGGTCTGCGGCGGCGGTGGGGTTGCCGTACTGGTCCGTGACGGCGCGTACGGGTTTCCCCGCCGTGAGGGTTTCCCGGACGAAATCGGTGAAACTTTTTTTCGCGCCCCCGCCGGGGGTGCGGGCCTCACCCCACACCCACATGGTGCGCACCACAAGGCTTCGCGGCGAACCTGAGAGGGCGACCGCCTCGGACTCCCGCTTGACGCGCCCGTAAACGCTCAGGGGGTTGACCGGGTCGTCCTCAGCGTACGGCCCCGCCGCGCCGTCGAAGACGTAGTCGGTGGAGATCTGGACGAGCGGGATGCCGGTGGCGGCCATGGCAGCGACCGCATCCCGGTTGACGCGCAGACAGGTCGCGGGGTCGCGCTCGCAGCCGTCGACGTCGGTGAACGCGGCGGCATTGATGATGACGTCGGGTTTCAGCTCGTTCGCCACGAAGCGCCACGCCGCCGCCGCGGTGATGTCCAGGGCGTGATAGGATCGCGGGGACAGGAGATCGGGGCGAAGGGGTTCGCGATGCCGCGCCATCCCCAGGGACACGACGCGGTCCGGTGCGGTGGCCAGCAGGTTCTGGCCCAGCAGGCCGTTGCATCCCGTGATGAGAACCCGCACGTCAGGCGTCCGCACCGTCCGGTGCGCCCGGCGTGGTGGCGGCGATCGGTGGCGGCGGCGCCGAAGCCGTGAAACGCTGGTTGATGAGTTCGCCCAGCAAGCCGATGGACACGAACTGGATGCCGACGATCATGGAGGCGACGCCGCCGAGCATGAGCGGACGCACGTGCAGCGCGCCCGTGAGCAGCCAGTTCAGGCCGAAGCCCGCCAGGATTCCGATGCCCAGGAGGGCGAACAGCAGGCCGATGAATCCGAAGAGGTGGAGCGGCCTGCGGGTGTAGCGGTGGAGGAACATCAAGGTCACGAGATCGAACAGGCCGTTGGTGAAGCGCGCCCACCCGTACTTCGAGACGCCGAAGCGCCGGGCGCGGTGTTCCACCACCTTTTCCGCAATCGTGAAACCGTTCCAGTGCGCCAGAACGGGGATGTAGCGGTGCAGTTCGCCGTAAACCTCGACGGTTTTCACGACTTCGGCCTTGTAAGCCTTGAGGCCGCAGTTGAAGTCATGAAGCTTGACGCCCGAAGCCGCGCTCGTGACCGCGTTGAACAGCTTGGAGGGCATGGTTTTGTGCCAAGGGTCGTGGCGGATTTTCTTCCAGCCCGACACGAGGTCGGCTCCGTCCGCGAGCATGCCGAGCAGCGCGGGGATTTCGGCCGGGTTGTCCTGCAGGTCGGCGTCCATGGTGATGACGCGCTGCCCGCGCGCGCGGCGGAAGCCTTCGGCAAGCGCCGCGGCCTTGCCGCTGTTGCGGCGGAAGCGTACGGCATGCACGCGCGGATCCCGGAGATGCTCTTCCTTCAGGACGTCGAACGTTGCATCGGTGCTGCCGTCGTCGAACACGAGGACCTCGAAGGTGATCGCGTGGGCTTCGCACACGGTGCGGATCTCCGCGAGCAGGGTCGGGAGGCTTTCGGCCTCGTTGTAGGCGGGGATGACGATCGTCAGAAACGGTGCAGGGTGCGTCACGAGGGAATCCGGGGTTCGCGTGAAGGACGGAACACAAAGTAAAACCCGCCGCCCAGCATCACCACCATGCCGATGACGGTGGGAAGGAAGGCCAGCGCGGCCGCGGCGGCCTTGGAGTCGAACACGGGGGACCCGGTGGCCGCCACCCCCGCGGCCGCGGCGGTCAGCACACCCGGAAGCCCGTACAGATAAGCCCCCAGTCCTTGCGGAACGCCCCAGCCTCCCACATTCAGCGGCAGCACGGCCGTCAGGGCGATCAGGGGGATGAACGAGAAAAAGAAGGCGGGTGCGAGCGAAAGGCCCAGGGCCCAAGCGCAAAAAGCGTGTACGGAGATGCGCAGAAGCTGCACCACGCACGCCACGAGGAAAACCTTGCCGATGGCGTCCCACCGCGCCTTGTAGGCCTGCAGGGAGTCCTGCACCCGCGTGTGGACCTGGCCGAGCCGTTCCATGCCGAGCGCACGGATCAGCGCGTGCAGCGCGCCGGCAAAGCGACGGCTGAGCAGGAGCATGAGGAGAAGGCCGAACGCCAGGGTGACCGCGCCCACCGCCTGAAGCAGGTTGAGCAGCAGGCCGCGCGGCAGGTCCTGCCGGTGGAATTCGATGGCGAGCGCGAGCAGCGAGAAGAACGACAGGGCGCTGAAGCCCATGAGCCGGTCGAGCAGGGTGGAGGCGGCGGCCTTGCCCAGCGATGATTGTTGTTGTGCGAGTTGTTGCCGGTGCACGTCCCACACGCGCAGCGCGTCGCCGCCGACGGTGCCGGGCAGAAAGTTGTTGAGGAACATGCCCGAATAGTAGGAGCGGAAGCAGTCCCGCATGCTGAAGGACACGCCCTGGATCCTGAGCAAGAGGTGCCATTGCCAGGCGCCGGCCACGATCGACAGGAAGAACACGAACATGGCGGCGCCGACCCACGGCAAGCGCGCCGAGAGCAGGGTTTGCGCGATGCGTTCGCGTCCGTTGCTTTCGACCACCCACCACAGGATGGCGATCACCACGACGAGGCGGACCCAGAACCAGAGGTGGCGGAAGGCCGGGCGCGTGACGTCTCCGGCGGGCCGCCCGGGCGGCTGCGGCGTCTTCATGCCGGCCTCCGGGACGCGGCGGCCACCAGCGTGGCCCGCGTGCGTTCATAGGTGTGTTCCCAGTCATGTTCCGCGGCCCATGCGAGCGCGCCCGCGCGCAGACGCGCGGCGAGTGCGCTGTCCTCCAGCACGGAGCGGATCGCCGCCGCGAAGGCCGCGGGATCCCGGGCCGGGACGAGAAGGCCCGTGCGGTTGTGCACGACACTGTCGCGCAACCCGGGCGAATCGGCGGCGACCACCGGCGTTCCGCAGGCATTGGCCTCGATGGAGGTCAAGCCCCACCCTTCCTTCAGCGACGGGTTCACGAACACGGCGGCTTCGTTGTACAGGCGGAGCTTTTCATCTTCGCTGATGAAGCCGCGGAAGTCCACCGCGTCCGCGATGTCGAGGTCGCGCGCCAGTTTTTCCAGTGCGCAACGGTGGTTGCCGTCGCCGCCGATGACGAGGCGCGTTCCGGGCACCGACGGCCGCAGCAGCGCGAACGCGCGCAACAGGGTCTGCACGTTCTTGTAGCGCATCAGGCGGCCGATGTGAACGATCAGGCGTTCATCGCGCGTCACGTCCGCTTGCGGACGGTAGCGCGTCAGGTCCACACCGTTGACCGCCAGCGTCATGGGCACGCGGCGCCCCAATCCCTTGGCCTTCAGTTCCTCCTCGGTGCTCGGAGACACCGTGATGACGGGAACGTTCCTGTACGCCCAGGGAATAAGGGCCTCGAACAACCATACGTACAGCGCGGCCAGCGGATTGGTTTCACGGAAGATGGCGCGGCCGAAGAGGTGGTGGAACCGCGCCACGACGGGCGCGGGGCTGAGCCACGGCAGCAGAAACGGAATCTTGTTGGAGTCGTCGATCACCACGTCGATGCGGTGCTGGCGCACCCAGCGGCGGATCCTGAACAGGGCGGTGAAGTTGAACAGGAATGCGTTTCCCGTGCGATGAATCTCCACACCGTCCACGCGTTCGGTCGCGGGGGCCCCCGCGAACGCGTGCGCGTACTGGATGCAGGGGAAGCCGTCGCGCACCAGGCGCCGGGCGACTTCCTGCAGGTGCAGTTCGGCGCCGCCGGCCGCCGGGTTGCGGATGTCACGCCAGTTGACGATGAGAATCCGCGGCCGCGCCGCTTCGTCGGCACGGCCGGGATGCCCGGGCGAGTTCACCGCATCCACCATCGCGAACCCTCGGGTCAGGGGGTCGAGGGCTCGGGAGCGCCCGGAACGGATTCCATGCTCATTTGCTGGACCTGGGCGTTGACCTGCGGCGCGAACTGGTGCTTCGGGTTCCGCTTCACCCATTCGGCGAGCGTCGTCCGCGCGCCGTTGAGATCCCCGGCGGCGCGCTGGATTTCCGACAGGCCGAAGGCGACTTCGAGGTCGTCGGGGAAGCGCGCGACCATCGTGGCCAGCACCTCGCGCGCATCGTCGAGACGCTCCTGCGCCATGTAGGACTGCGCCAGGCTCATGGCGAAAAGGCGGGCGCTGGGGCCGGGAAGCTCCATGCCGCGGCGGAAGGCCGAGTCGGACTTCGCGACGTCTCCCGTGATCTGGTGCAGCTGGCCGCCGTAGTAATGGACGCGCCATTCACCCGGCAGGATCTTCGCGTTGAACTGCAGGTACTTCTCGGCGAAGGCCGCCAGGGAATCGCGGTCCGCTTCCAGGCGGGCGCGCTCCGCGGAGCCGGCGGGCGCGGCTTCAATCATGGGGTTCAGCTTCTGGATGCTGTCCTGGGCCCAGGCCGCCAGGCGGAAGTTGGTGGCCGAGTAGTTGGTGAGGAGACCCGCGGTGTTCGCGTCGATGTGAACCTTGGGGTCGCCCAGACCGCGGAAGCGGTACACGGAATCCATCAGGTGGGCCGTGGCCTGCACGTCGATCGCACGGTTGCGGCGCTCTTCCGTCAGGGTGTACACGAGGCCTTCCATCACGGCGAACTGGTCGAGGCCCATGGCGTTGTTGCCGCCGATGGTGACCGCGAAGTGAACCGGGCGCTTGGGGAAGTTGTTCTGCACGATGTGCAGGATCATGATGTCCTGGATGCGCAGGTATGGCAGCGGGTCGAGCTGGTAGCGGATCTTCGTGCCGGGAACCGAGATCTCCACGGGCCCGTTGAAGCGCCACGGCTGCGGCTGCAGGGCGTCGATCTGTTCGCGGGTGAAGCCGATCTCCAGGGCCGGCTCATGATCGCGCAGCTGGTGCATGTACCAGTTGGTGTTCACCAGCGAGAGGTTCACCACGCGCACGTCCTTGCGGATGCCTTCCACTTCCTGCAGGAACCACAGGGGGAAGGTGTCGTTGTCGCCGTTTGTGAACAGGATGGAGTTCGGGCGGCACGATTGCAGGAGGTTGTAGGCGTAGTCGTAAGGGACGTAATCGCCGGTGCGGTCGTGTTCGGCGTAGTTGGACCAGACCGGAACGGCCAGCGAGAGCAGCGCGAGCGTGACGCCCGTCGGCTTCAGCAGAGCCTTGCGGCGGGCGGCCAGCCAGTTCAGAAAGAAGGTGGCGGCCACGCCGAAGAGGATGCCCATGAAGATGAATCCGGGATGGAAGAAGTAGTCACGCTCGCGCACTTCCATGTGAACCGGCGCGGGCATCTGGCTGGAGTCGCCGCCGCTGGCCAGCCAGTACTGCATGTCACGCAGCTCCATCTTCGTTCCGTCGGCGAAGTTCAGGTAAAAGACCAGGCCGTATGAGGTCGCGGCGTACAGGCCCAGCAGATAGAACCCGATGAGCCGGTTGCGCTTGTAGGCAAGCCAGCCGCCGTACAGGAAGGGGATCTGCAGGAGCAGGAAGAAGAACAGCTGTGTGCGGGGGCTGTTCCCCAGCGCATCGGTCAGGGTCGGGAAGTGGAACGTCTTGCCGAGCAGGTTCCGCTCCACCGTCTGGACGGACTCCGCGTCGCGATCGCCCACCTTCCAGGGGAAATACTGGGCCAGCAGGTAGCCTCCGAAGCCCATGTGGGGGTGGACGAGGATCTGGTGCTGAATCTGGGCGCGCCGGTGCAACGCGCGCCGCAGCATCGACTCGGAACCGTACTGCTTGCGTTCGATGTATTCGCGCAACACGGTCCAGTTCTTGGCCTCCGCTTCGTCGAGGGAAACGTTCACGTGCGTGCGGATGGGCACGTAGATGTAGCTGGAAACCCCCAGTACGGCCACGACGCAAAGCCAGGCCGACAGGGTCCAGCGGCGGCGCCATTCGGGAGCCTTGGCCACGAAGGCGGCGACGACGCAGACCACGAGCGTGCCGGCGGCATAGAACAGGAAGTTGCCGACGTTCCACACGATCGACAGCAGCATGACCCAGGTGAGCAGCAACGGGATGTTGCGGCGCGAGGTCGGATCCAGCAGCAGGAACACGAAGAAGACGGGGATCGCGATGAAGGCGAACAGGTGGACGCCGAACCCGAGGAATGCGACGTAGCCGATCAGCAGCATCAGGCGGTCGGCGCGCTGGCTGCCGCGCAGTTCATACCAGCGCAGCGACATCCAGGTGATGAGCATCACGAAAAGCATGGCGGGACCGCCGGTTTCGGTCTCGACGGCGCTGAACCAGTGGGAGTCCGAAAACGCCACCAGGAATCCGCCGATCAACGCGCCGGTGTACATCGCGAAACGGTTGAGGCCGCCGCCCGGGAACAACAGCCGCATCGACTTGAGCACGATGAGCGACGCCATCATCGCCACCAGGGCGGACGTCACCACCGACAGCATGTTGGTGCGGGCCGCGACTTCCGCAAAGGGAAGCACGATGATGAACAGGCGCCAGACCAGAAGCAGGAATGGGTTGCCCGGCGGGTGGGGGTTGCCCAGAACGTGCGAGGCCGCGATCAGCTCGCCGCAGTCCCAGAACGAGAGCGACGGCGCCATGGTGGAGAAATAAATTCCGAAGGAGATCAGGAAGACCGTCAGCGCGAGGAGCCAGTCCAGTTTCTTTTCGTTGAGCATAAGGATTCCTTATTGTCCTTGATTCGTTGCCGGTCCGGGGGATGTCTGCAGCCTGCGCGCCACGGCGTCGAGGACGCCGTTCACGAAGCGGCTGCTGTTCTCGGTTGAAAATTTGCGGGCGATTTCCACTGCCTCGTTGATGCAGACGCGCGCGGGCACGTCGGGTTGCGTCAGCAGCTCGGCGATCGACATGCGCAGGATCACGCGATCCACCACCGCGAGGCGCGCAAGATCCCAGCGATCGGACGCTTCCGAAATCAACTGGTCGATTTCCTCCGCGCGCCGGTGCGCGGCCCGCGACAGGGCGAGACCGTACTCGCGGGTCTCCGGCGCAACGGGGTCGTCATGCATGAGTGCGTTTTCCCCGTCCTCCGTGGACGCGCGCGAAGGGTCGCCGCCGACTTCGGCGGCGTACATCGTCTGCATCGCATACTCGCGGGCTTTGCGGCGGGAAATCACGGCAGCTTGTTCCAGAGATCGGCGAGCTCGATGGCCGCGTGCGCGGCATCCCAGCCCTTGTTCCCTGCCTTGGAGCCGGCGCGTTCCAGCGCCTGTTCGAGATTCTCCGTCGTCAGCACCCCGAACGTGGCGGGAACCGATCCATCGGCGATCTCTCCGAAACCCTTGGTGGCCACCTGCACCACCTGATCGAAATGCGGCGTGGCTCCGCGGATGACGCAGCCCAGGGCGATCACGGCGCTGAACTTGCCGGACTTCGCGAAACGGCGCAACACCTGCGGAATCTCGCCGGCCCCCGGCACCCAGGCGACGGTGATGTCGCCGCGGCGCACTCCGTGGCGGACGAGGCAGTCGATGGCGCCGTCCAGCAGGGCCTGCGTCACGAGCGCGTTGAAGCGCGATACGACGATGCCGAAGGTTTTTCCCGCGGCGTTCAGATTGCCTTCCAGGACGGTGACTGTGTCGGCGCTCATGCGTTCTCCTTGGTCCTTGTTTGCTTTTTCCCCGCGACACCGGTCTTGGCGGCATCGGCGGTTTTTCGTCCGTCCCGCCCCCGGGCAAGGGAGGTCTGACGCACGATGTGAAGCCCGTAGCCTTCGAGGCCCTTGAGGCCCTGAACACGTTGGGGGTGGTTGGTCAAAAGATTCAGGCGCCGCACGCCCAGCTCGAACAGGATCTGGGCACCGATGCCGTACGTCCGCGCGTCCATGGGCGCGCCGTCACCGGGGCGGATGTCCCGCGCGTGGGCGGGGAACGGCTTCGCCGCATCCACCGGCGCGAGACCCTGAAGGCCCGCATGGTGCGCGATGTAGGCATCCAGGGTCCGCGCCAGAACCTCCTCGGACTGGATCGGCCGCATATATAGGAACACCCCGCCGTCCCGGGCAATCAGCCGAAGACCTTGTTGCAGGGTGCCGACCTCGTCGGCCGGATCGCCTCCCAGACGGCGCGGCACCCCGAAGACATCGCCGAGCAGAAACTCGGAATGCACGCGCACGTTCACGGCCCGCGTGGAGGAGATGTCTCCGCGCACCAGGGCGAGGTGCATGCGACCGTGCACGAGATCCTCAAACGCATGGGCCGCGAACGTCCCGTACGCGGTCGGCAAGGTGAACGAACCGGCGCGTCGCACCTGCTTTTCGCGCATGTGGCGGTAATGGATCAGGTCGGCGACCGAGATGATCTTGAGCCCGTGCTGGCGCGCGAAACGCGCGCAATCGGGCAGGCGCGCCATCGTTCCGTTCTCGTTCATGATCTCGCAGATCACGCCGGCGCAGCCGAGTCCGGCCATTTGCACGAGGTCGACCGCCGCTTCGGTGTGGCCGGCGCGCACCAGGACGCCCCCCCGCCGCGCGCGGATCGGAAACGTGTGGCCGGGGCTGACGAAGGCCGACGCGTCCAGGGACTCGTCGGCCAGCGCGCGGGCGGTCAGACTGCGGTCCGCCGCCGAAATGCCGGTGGTGGTTCCCTCGCGCGCCTCGACCGAAATGGTGAAGGCCGTTTCGTGGCGCGAGCCGTTCTGGTCGGTCATGGGGCGCAGGCCCAGCGCGTCCACGCGGTCGGCGGACAGCGCCACGCAGATCAGGCCGCGCGCATGCCGGGCCAGAAAATTGATTTTCGCGGGTGTGGACCGCGAGGCGGCGAACACCACATCGCCTTCGTTCTCGCGGTTCTTGTCATCCACCACGACGATGGCGCGACCTTTTTTCAGGTCGGCGAGCGCGGCGTCGATCGTATCGAATTTCACGGACGGGCCTCGTAACCCCAGGATTGCAGGGCTTGTGCGTTCAGGGGGGAAGGCGTCTTGCCA
The DNA here is from genome assembly GCA_964416695.1 of uncultured Bifidobacterium sp. Taxonomy (GTDB): domain Bacteria; phylum Fibrobacterota; class Fibrobacteria; order UBA11236; family UBA11236; genus UBA11236. The sequence goes on along the minus strand of CAYQFG010000036.1, from coordinate 7,359 downwards.
TCGCCGAAGCGGGCCGCCAGCTGACGCTCCACATGCTTCGCGATGATGTCGACCTCGAAGTTGAGGCGGCCGCCGGGCGCGGCGGACTTCAGTGTGGTCGCGTCCAGCGTGTGCGGGATCAGCGCCACGCGCACGCGGTCGCCCTCCACCGCCGCGATGGTCAGGCTCACGCCCGCCAGCGTGATGGAGCCCTTGTAGACGCAGCACGCGACGAAGGCCTCCGGAATTTTCACTTCCAGCTCGCGGCCGCCGTCGCCGAGGTCGCGCACCCGCGTCACATCGCAGGTGCCGTCCGCATGGCCCAGCACGAAGTGCCCGCCCAGCGGCGTCGCCGCCGTCAGGGCCCCTTCCAGATTCACCGCCCCGCCTGCGCTCCATGACTTCAGGGTGGTTTTCTCCAGGGTCTCGGGAACGGCGCAGGCGGTAAACCCCCCCGGCACCAGCGTCTCCACCGTCAGGCACACGCCCTCGCAGGCGACGCTGTCGCCGATGGCCAGCGACGGCGCGAGACGCGGCGCGTCAAAGACAAAGCGCACGGCGCCACCGGCCGGGACCCGGCCGCGAATCGTTCCGATTTCCTGTACGATTCCGGTAAACATGCCGCCTCTATGACGAAGTAACCAAACGCTCCACCCCGCGTTTCCCGCCCGTGCACCGTCTCCGGATGCCGTCTTGCGGCAACAAGCAGGAGGTCAGCGTGCGGAAGCGCGACGCCTGAATTCGGTCAGGCCATCCTGGCCGAGATGCGTAAATCTATGAAATACAAGGGGTTTCACCCATTGAGGAGACAATTCTTTCGTCCATGAGTCCCCGCGGGGCAGAAATCGGGGGGCGGTCAGCACGCACAGGTGATCCCACGCCCCGGCCTCAAGAAACGGCGACCACACCGCGCGTCCGCCTTCCACCAGCACTTCGTGAAACCCGTGCGCGGCGAAAATCTTCAGCAGGTCCTTGGCGAGCGTCCGTCCCCCGGACCGGGCGGCACGGGCTGACAGCCGCACGAAACCCACGTGATCGGGCAGGTTTCGGGGTTTTTCGGGAGCGATCACCCAGGTGCGGGAGGTCCGATCAGCCGCGAAAATGCGCGCGGAAGGCGGCAACCTGCCACTCCGGGACAACACGAAAATCTGGGGGGCGAGCCCCGGCACGAGCCGGGGGGTGAGGTCCGGGTCGTCGACCCGGACGGTTTCCGCGCCCACCAGGATGGCGTCCGCGCGGGCGCGGAGTCCGTGGGCAAACCGCTGCGCCGCGGTTCCGGTCAGGGGCGTCTCGCGGCCCGCGGCCTCGTTGATGCGGCCATCAAGGGTTTGCGCAACCTTCACGGTGACGAGCGGGCGGCCGTGAAGGATCCAGCAGGCGAAGCCTTCGTACAACTCTTCGCCTGCGGTCCGCCAGGGGTTGCCGGGCGGCGCGACGTCCACGGTGATCCCGGCGCGGCGGAGGGCGGCGAAGCCCCGGCCCGCCACACGCGGATTCGGATCGGGGCACGCCGCCACCACGCGCGCGATCCCGGCCTCGATGAGGGCGCGCGTGCACGGAGGCGTCCGTCCGAAGTGACTGCAGGGTTCGAGCGTCACGTAGACGGTCGCCCCCGCCGCCGCGCCGGGGACTTTCCCGCCGGCTTTCACGTCCGCCTTGCCGGCCTCGTCGGCGTTCCGGCCGGGCCCACCCTTCGACCCGGTGACCGCCCGCGCCGCGGCTTCCAGCGCCACGACTTCGGCGTGGGCCTCGCCCGCGGCGCGTGTCGCGCCCCACCCGATCACGCGTCCGCGCTTCACCACCACCGCACCCACTGCGGGGTTCGGCAGGGTTTTCCCTTTCACCTTCCGCGCGAGCGCAAACGCCCGGCGCAGGAAGCGCTCATCCGTCGCGGACAGCGCCGGATGCACGCCGGAAGGGGGGGGACGGGACCCGGAATGTGTTTTTTTCATGCGGCGTCGAGAAATTTCCTTGAACGCTATTGTACTATTTGCACATCGACGATTTGCGGGCATCGTCACGATGTTGGCATGACTCTCCGGAGGCACTGATGACAAACGTAAACAAAACAGAACTGCTCCATACATTTCTGACCACGCTGCGTGAAAACGAACTGGTGGAAAAAATCCTCGAGAACCTTCCGGACAACATCCAGTTCTTCGTGAAGGATACGCGTGGGCGGTTCATGATGGCCAACAGGCTGTTCTGGGAAAACGTCGGACTGACGCGCGGCGATGAGATCGTCGGCAAGACCGACTATGATTTTTTCTGGGCGTTGCAGGCTGAAGCGTATTTGCACGACGACGCCCAGGTTCTGAAGACCGGAGAGCCGCAGCTGCACAAGCTGGAGATCATTCCCACGGCCGACGGCCTGGTGGACTGGTATCGTACGACCAAGATTCCGTTGCGGGCCCGGGACGGCAGCATCGGAGGCCTGCTGGGCATCACGCACGACCTGCGCAGCGCCAATACGGCGTTGCAGCCGTACCGGACCATGGAGCCGGTGATCCGGCATATCCTGCAGAATTACGCGCAGCCCGTGCATGCCCGCGATCTGGCGGCGGTGGCCAACATGAGCCTGCCCCGCTTCACGCGCCGCTTCAAGCGCGAGTTCCAGGTCACGCCGGGGCGCTATCTGGCCATGGTGCGCCTGAACGTGGCGTGCCGCCTGCTGGCGAGCACGCGCAAATCCATCGCCGACATCGCCCTCGAATCGGGCTTCTACGACCACAGCTTCTTCACCAAGCAGTTCGTGAAGTACAAGGGCATGACCCCCAAGGAATTCCGCAGCCGTTTCCGCGACATGCCCGACCAGAAGCGCTTCTTCCCGCTGGGCATCCCCGAGGGCGCGACTCTCGGCGATCTGGACGACTGACGGCCTCGGCCGGTTTCGTTCCGGCCGTCCCTTCCGGCTTCCGTCTCATCATCCGTTCGTTCCGGTCCTGCCTGCCCTGTCTGCCCTGTCTGCACTGTCAGCCCTGCCGGGCTGGCAGGCAGGGCACCGGCGGCGTCTTGTGGGAGCCGCCCCTGGCTCCGTCCTGGCCCGGATTCCTGCCATTCTCCCCTGTGCATGGAGGGGGGAAACCCATAAAAAAAGCGCCCCGCCTGAGCGGAGCGCTTTTTTTATGGGAGTGCCGGTTCCGGGGCCCCCGGGCGGCGCGGTGCCGGTACCCGGGAGGTCATGTCAGGGCCGCGTCAGGCCTTGCGCGGACGGATGCGGCGGTTGTGCCACCACACCGCGAACGGACAGGCCAGCGCGATGGTCGAGTAGGTGCCCGCGATCGAACCGATCAGCAGCGCCACGTTCATCGAGCGGATGGACGAGCCGCCCATGGTCACCAGGATGACGATGGACAGCGTCACCAGGAACGAGATGGTGATGGTTCGGCTGAAGCTTTCGTCGTTGGCCCGGTTGACCTGCTCGGCGAAGCTCTCGCGGCTTTGACCGGAGGAGCTGATTTCACGGACGCGGTCGAAGATCACGATGGTGTCGTTGATCGAGTAACCGATGATCGTGAGGATGGCCGCGACGAACTCAAGGTTGATCTGCCATCCCAACAGAACGAAGATGCCGAGGGTCACGAAGGCGTCGTTGGCCAGGGCGACGACACCGGCGAGACCGTAACCGAGGCCGTTCACGCCGAAGCGGAACCAGATGTAGGCCACGATGAGGATCAGGGAGAGCAGCACGGCGATGATGGCGGCCTTCTTGAGATCCGCGCCGATGGTGGGCCCCACCGTTTCTTCGCGGACGAGCTGTCCGTCGCTGAGCGCGGCGAGAACCTCGAGGCGCTGGAGCGAATCGTTCTCGGCCAGCTGCGTGTAGATCAGGACTTCGTTGCTGGCGATGCCGCCGAGGGTCTGAACCGTGGGCTCGATGCCGATGGCTTCGAGGCGTTCGCGGATGTCTTCCGCGTCGGCCTGGCCGTCCATCTGCATCTGGTACACGTGACCGCCGGTGAAGTCGATGCCCAGGTCGGGGCCCTTGAAGATCAGGGCGCCGGCGCTGACGAGCAACACCGCCACGGAGATGGAGATGTAGATGCGGGCCTTGGGAATCACCTGCATCCGGATGTTCTTCAGGAACGGAATGGTCCGGCCGAAGGCGATCGAGGTGCGCGCGGGGTTCTTCAGCATGATGTCGAAGATGAGGCGCGAGACGATGATGGCGGTGAACATGGAGGCACCGACACCGATCAGCAGGGTGAGGCCGAAGCCCTTGATGGGGCCGACGCCCACGTAATAAAGGATCGCCGCCGTGCCGAGCACGGTGAGGTTGGAGTCGAGGATGGCGCGGAAGGCCTTCTGGTAACCCGCGTCGATGGCGGCGCGCAGCGAGCGTCCTCCGTCGATCTCGTCGCGGATGCGCTCCATGATCAGGATGTTGGCGTCCACGGCCATGCCGAGGGTCAGCGCCAGACCGGCGATGCCGGGCAGGGTCAGCGTCGCGCCGAAGGCGCTGAGCACCGACACGGTGATGATCATGTTGAACACAAGGGCGCAGCTGGCGATGACGCCGGCCGTGCGGTAGTACGCGATGATGATGCCGAGGATGAGCACGAGGCTCACCAGGGCGGCCATCACACCCTTGCGGATGTTTTCCTCACCGAGCGAGGGGCCCACGGAGCGGAGTTCCACGATCTTCATCGGGACGGGCAGGGCACCGGCGCGGAGGACGACGGCCAGCTGCTTGGCTTCCGTGACGCTGCCCAGGCCGGTGATGGAGGCGCGGCCGTTGGGGATGCGGCCCTGGATCACCGGCGCGGAGTAGACGACGGAGTCGAGGACGATGGCGAGCTGCTTGCCGACGTTGGCGCCGGTGATGCGGGCGAACTCCTTGGGCCCGATGCCCTTGAACGTCAGGCCCACTTCCATTTCGCCGGCGTTGAGGCCGCCCTGCGCGTGCTGGAACGTCGCGTCGGCGATGGTGGAGCCGGTCATTTCGGCGCGACGCTTCAGGATATAGAGCACGCGCACTTTCTGGCCGTTGCCGAGCGCGGTTTCCTCGCGGGACCAGAGGAACTGGTAGCGTGAGGGGATGACTTGCTGGACTTCCCGGTCTTGCAGCAGGCGGCGGACCGCGTCCACGTTTTCGGTCAGGACGCCGATGTCGCGGCCGACGGGCAACAGGTACGCGCTGAAGGGGTATGCGCCCGGGTCGTTGTCCGCGAGGGCGGAATCATCCGCTGCGGCATCCTGCGCGAGCAGGCTGTCCAGGCTGGCGGTGTCGCTGACCACGCGGCCGAAGACGTCTTCCACGGCGGTGCGGCCGCGGGCGGCCTGGGCCGGAGCCGCGCCACCGGCTTTCTGCTGACGCGAGGCGAGGAAGGCGTCCACGCGGTTGAGCGTCGCGCGGATTTCCTCGGGTTCGGCCACCAGCTTGAATTCGAGCATGGCGGTGGCGCCGATCAGGCGACGGGCGTCTTCGGCGCCCATGCCGGCGAGGTCGGCGACGATGCGGTTGTCGCCGGACTTGGTGATCACAGGTTCGCTGAGACCGTACTGGTCGACGCGGTTGCGGATGATCTCGAGGCTGCGGTCGAGCACGTCGCGGCCCGCGGACTCATCGAGTTTCGCACGGTCGATTTCGACGACGATGTGCGTGCCCCCGGCAAGGTCGAGGCCCAGATTCATCGACTTGGACGCGATTTTGGGATTCTCGCGCTTGTAGATCTCGCGCTCCCGCTCTTCCAGCGGAAGATTCGGATCGTTGTCCTTGGAGAACACCATCACGGTCGGCGCGAGGCTGATGCCGCACAAGACGAGGATGATCAGCAGAATAGCGGTACGAAAGCCTGTTTCCCTTTTCATGCGACCCTTTTATCCCTGTGGAATCCTGGAATGAACCTTGATGAATGCAGCGGCCGGCCCCAGGCGCCCGACACGCTTCTTAAAAAGATGCGCGTCAACGACTTAGGCAGGTTTTTGCAAAAGACGCGCTAATATAACAACAGGAAACGGGCGCACGGTCTCCAGATCGGGATCGCGGCAAGCCCATTCGAAATCGCAAAACCCCTTGTCCAGCGCGGTTTCGAGGGCGGCCAGGGCCTTCTCGGGCTCGCCGGCGAGGGCGTGATAGCACGCCAGATCGTAATGGGCGGGCGCGCATTCGGGATCCAGCATCACGGCGACGCGGGCCGCATCCACGCTTTTGGCGAACCGGCCGGTCATCCTCAAAATGGCGGCCAGCAGGAGGTAACTGGGCGTGAATCCCGGGTTGTGGCGGATGGAGGCGCGGCAATGGGTTTCGGCCCGGTCGGCGCGTTCCAGGCTTTTGTACACCCCTGCCAGACAGTAATGCGTCTCGAAATTGTCGGCTCCGGCCGCCAGCGCCCGCGTCAGGCAGGCTCCGGCCTCCTCGAACAGGCAGGCGTCGGCGTACTCCATGCCCCTGCGGAACCACCAGGCGCCGTCGGTGGCGCCGGAAAGGTCTTCGGTTTCTTCCGGGAGCCGGTGCGACGCTTCCATGAGATTCATGGCGGCCGAGATCTTCCCTGCCTTCAGCAGCAGGTCTGAAAGCTCGTCGTAGAATGGCTCCGGGGGCTGGTCGCGCCATTTCTCGCGCAGCATCAGGATTTCGGCTCGGAGGGCGTTCATGTTACCCGAAGATACAGAGGTTGACCGGATCGCGCCACAAGTTTGACGAAGAAGACGCGAAGGTGACGGAACGGCACCCGACCCCTCTTCCCGCCGGGAGGCGAAGCCTCCCCCTCCCCCCCCTATGCCGATTCCTAACATTCCCTTCATGGAAGACTTGCTTGCCGCGCGCCTTCAAATGGCGCTTTCACTCGGGTTTCACATCGTCTTTGCGGTGATCGGCATGGCCATGCCCTTCCTGATGGCGATCTCCCACTGGCGCTGGATCCGTACGGGCCGGCAGGTGTATCGCGACCTGACGAAAGCCTGGTCGCGCGGCGTGGCGATCTTCTTTGCGACCGGAGCCGTGTCGGGGACCGCGTTGTCCTTTGAGCTCGGGCTTCTGTGGCCTGAATTCATGCTGCACGCGGGGCCGATCTTCGGGATGCCGTTTTCCTGGGAAGGGACGGCCTTCTTTATCGAGGCGATCGCGCTGGGTCTTTTCCTGTATGGCTGGGACCGCCTCAAGCCGTGGGTTCACTGGGGCGTGGGCGTGGTGGTGGGCGTTTCGGGCGTGCTGTCGGGGATATTCGTGGTGTGCGCCAATGCGTGGATGAACGCGCCCGCCGGGTTCGACTGGATCGACGGGCAGGCCTACAACGTGGATCCTTGGGCGGCGATGTTCAACCCTGCGTGGAAGACGATGACCTTGCACATGACGATCTCGGCCTTTCAGGCCACCGGTTTCGCCGTGGCGGGGGTGCATGCCTTCATGCTGCTGCGGAAGCCGTCCCTGTTCCACCG
>CAYQFG010000035.1:8190-19363 GCA_964416695.1 uncultured Bifidobacterium sp. | reverse complement strand
ACAGCACTTCCCACGGCATGCCGACCATCACGTCGACGGCGTCGCCGCCGCCCACGCCCGAGGCGAACATGCCGAGGCCGCCCGCGTTCGGCGTGTGCGAGTCGGTGCCGATCATCATGCCGCCCGGGAACGCGTAGTTCTCAAGCACGACCTGATGGATGATGCCGGAGCCCGGCTTCCAGAAGCCCATGCCGTACTTGTTGGCCGCCGAGGCCAGGAAGGCGAACACTTCGTGGTTGGCGTGGTTGGCGATTTCAAGATCGCGGTCGGCGCCTTCCTGCGCGATGATCAGGTGGTCGCAGTGCACGGTGGTGGGCACCGCCACCGTGGGCTTGCCCGCCTGCATGAACTGCAGGATGGCCATCTGTGCGGTCGCGTCCTGCATCGCCACGCGGTCGGGACGCAGCAGCACGAAGTCCTTGCCGCGCGTCAGCGGCCCCTGGTTTTTGTCGTCGAGATGGGACCACAGGATCTTTTCCGCAAGCGTCAGCGGACGGCCCAGCGTCTTGCGGGCGTGGGCGTGGGCGGTCTCCAGGGAGGCGTACAGGGCTTTGACATCGACGGTTTGCATAGAAATCCTTGGCTTCAACGGCGACGAAAGGCCATGAGTCGAGGCCTTTCGATACGTGCTGGTGAGACCCCTAAAGGTAGAATTTTGGGGCAGGGGGAGAATTTGGGGGTGAAGCGCCCACAGGGCGGGCGGGCGCGTGCGGGATCCCGGAAAATACGCGTGAAAATGCGCGTGAAACGCCCCTCCCGCGGGGTTCGGGAGTTCGCGTCACGGCACCACGCGGCGGAAACGGAGAGGAGGGGCGTGTTCACGCGCGCCAGAGATGCCCGCACGCGCGGCAGCGCCGCGCGGCCCCGGGATTGAACCAACGGGCCCACCGGCCGCGCGGCGGTTCGTCCGGCGTTTCGACGTCGCGGGCGTGACACGCCGGACACCACGTTTCGGGCGCGTCCGGCGCGATGAGGTCGCCGGCGTCAGGCTCCGCGCCGGACGCGGCCTCCACCGGTGCGGCCAGAATGCGGCGTGCGGCGGCTTCCTCATCACGCGGCACCATCAGCCGCACGCCGCCGAGGGCGTTGGTATAGACCCAGTTGGTGGCCATCTCCGTATCGAACAGCACGGCGTCGAGGCCTTCCGCCCGGAGGCGCGCGCGATCCACCGCGCCGTCCAGCGGCGTGGGGTAGTTGCCGACCGCGACCAGCGGCGCGCGCTCCTCCGGGGCCGTTGCTTCGGTGCGGTCATCGCGATCAACGCGATCAACGCGGTGGGCGCCTTCGTCACGATCCTCAAGGTCGTTTGCGCGCATGGGTCCTCCGTTCCGGGTTGATGATGGCGTGCGCGGTCCGCGCGGTCTGCGCGGCCAGTACGGGGCGGCGCACCGCGTCCCCTGACCCAACTTACCCGCTTCGCCGTCGTTCAGCACCCGGAGGCTCCCAACGCCCCCCTTCTCCGCCGTCACGGAGCGCCTGCAGGGCGCGACGGGACTCTCCACCCGGAGCGCCTGCAGGGCGCGACGGGACTCTCCACCCCCAAAAAAACGCGCCACAGGAATGACCGGTGTCCCGCAATGTCCCTGAAAAGCCTAATTTGCAATGCCATGTCCGGTTTCTACACCAACGCCTTCAAGGTCGGCGTCGGCCTGATCGCCAACCTGCGCCGCTTCGACGGCTTCGGGTCGCGTGCGACGTTTTTGTGGTCGACCCTGCGGCACGCGCTCGTGATCGTCCTCAAGGTGCCGCTCAAGCCGAAGGTACGCACCTTGCGCTTTTCAGGACTGGTCATCGAATACAAGGAGTTCACCGGGGAACTCGGGAACATCAAGACGGTGTTTTTCGATGAGGACGCCAGTCTTCCGTTGCCGGAAAAAAACGTGGTGATGCTGGATGTGGGCGCGAACATCGGGTTGTTCACGTTGTTCATGATCTGGAAATACGGCCGCGACCGCTTCGCGGCCATTCATCTGTTCGAACCCAACCCGGCCACCTACGAGCGTTTGCGCCGCAACCTGACCGCCAACGGGCTGGACGGACTGTGCCGCGCGCACATGCTGGCATTGTCCGACCGCGCCGGAACGATCTACATGGAGTCGCCGCACGGTTACTCGGTGCTCAACATGATTTCCGAGACGGGGACGGTGCCGGTGCAGTGCGAGACGCTCGACGTGTGGCGCACCACGCAGGGCATCGCCGCGGTGGATCTGTTCAAGGTGGATGTGGAAGGACACGAGTTGCCGCTTTTGCGCGGTGCGCCGAACACGCTGGACGTGTCGCGCCACCTGTTCATCGAGGTTCAGTCCTCCAACCTTCCGGAATTCCATGCGCTCGCGACGGCGCACGGCTACCGCACGCTGTCGCAACAGGACCTGTTCACGGGCGATTCGATGGTGTTGATGAAGCGGGGCGCTTAGACGGTGGTTGGAAAACGGCGGCAGGATCGCAGCACAGCAGTACAACGGTACCGCAGTGAAGCAATGAGCGCCAAGCCAGCCTCGGAACCGGACTTTACCGTTGTACTGCAGTACCGTTGTACTGTTTGACTTCGCAAACCTCGATCGAAGAACCCTTCGCCCATCAACCATCAACCACCACCCCCCGATCAAACATCCCCTCCCCATGCTCGACTACCAAACCTCCTTCATCCGTTTCATGTTGTCTGCCGGCGCGCTGCGCTTCGGGGATTTCACCACCAAGAGCGGGCGGCAGACGCCCTATTTCATCAATACCGGCGCGTACCGCACGGGGGAGCAGCTGGCGAAGCTGGGCGAGTTTTACGCCGCCGCGATCGCCCGCGAATTCGGCGACGGATTCGACAACCTGTTCGGCCCCGCGTACAAGGGGATTCCCCTGGCGGTGACGGCCGCCATCGCGCTGCAGCGCGGGCATGGTCGCGATGTGACGGTCACCTTCAACCGCAAGGAAGCCAAGGACCACGGGGAAGGCGGCCTGCTGGTCGGGTATGATTACAAGGCGTGGGAGGCGGTTTCGCCTTGCCGCGTGGTGCTGATCGAAGACGTGACGACGGCGGGAACGTCCGTGCGGGAGTCGTTGCCGCTCATCGAGGCGGGCGGCAAGGCGAAGGCGGTGGGCCTGGTGGTGTCGGTCGACCGCATGGAAAAGGGGGCGGGCGAGCGTCCGGCCCTGCGGGAAATCCGCGAAGACTTCGGACTCAGGACGACGGCCATCGTGTCCGTGCGGGACCTGATCGCGTTTCTTGAAACCCCGGAGGGGGCCGAGTATCTGGCGCGCGATCAGTCGCTGCTTGAGCGCATGCGTGCCTATCGCGCCACCTACGGCGCCGACTAAGGGCACCGACCAAGGGCGCAGAATCACGGCGCCGAGTACGGGGTGGAAGCGCGGGGTGGAAGCGTCGCATCCTGAGGATTCAAAAAAGGAGGGCCCGGTGGGAGCCCTCCTTTTTTTCTGTGTTTTTCCGGAATGTTGTCCGAAACGATGTTTCGGGGCCCGCTATTTCTTGGCCGGGACGGCTTTGTCGGTCTTGCCCGACTTGCTCGTGGTCGCGGCTTTTTTGGGGGCGTTCGTCGCGCCCTTGGCGGAGTCCGCCGGTACTTCATAATCCTCAGGGGCAAAACCGATGCGGGCGTATATCAAGCCCTGACGCGGATCCTTGCGGATGAACGCCACGCCGATGCGGTCAAGCAGGGGAGGGCTCTCGAGGGCGGCCGCGGCGGAGTCGCGGTAGCCCCGCGCCAGCGCTTCGCGAATGATGGGAACGCCGATCCGGTTGACCATCTCCTGCGACAGGGTGTCCCGCGAATCGTCATAAAACTGGATGGCCATCACGCTGCCCGAGTCGACCGGGACAACCACGATGGAGTGGATATCGAAGTCCTTTTTGCCGATCTTCCAGGTCTGCGCGCCCGTGAGGCGCTTCTCATTGCCTCCCAGGAAGTTCTTCACCTGTGCCGCGACCAGCGTGGGAGTGGTGGAGTCGCGGAAGACCACGTGGACCACGACCAGCGGAGACCGGTCGTTGGTTTCATTGGCCAGACGGTACTCCCGGAAGAACATCGAATCGGTTCCTCCGGTGAACAGCTCGACGAAATCGCCCCCGATCATGCCGTACAGCCAGCTGACCTGGGAACGCATGCGCTCCACCAGCTGTTCGGTGATGTAGGGCTGCACGTCGTCCTCGAACAGCGGTTTCAACGTGTCGATCTGTCCGGCCAGCAGGGAGTAAATGAACTTCTTCGCCACATAGTCCTGCGTAAGCGGATCGGGCGGAGGAGGGAACCGCAGATCAAGCCGCGGGGTCGGCCCCGGCGGGCCGTCGGGAGGGCCCCCCTGGGGGCCGCGCGGGGCCTGGGCGGCCACGGCCGCGGCAAAGCCGAGAGTGAGGAGCAGGGCGGAAATCAGGCGACGATACGGCATGAGGCGGCTTCCTTCGGGGTGTACCGGGTGTGCCGGCATTATGCGGCGTCCTTGACGATGCGCAAGGGCATGACGATGAAGAAGTAATCCGGCTCATCCACGGCCGGTTCGATGACGATCGCACCCAGCGGGTTGTTGAACTTGAACAGGATCTCCTCGCTGTGGGCCAGTCGCAATTCTTCCAGAAGATACGCGGCGTTGACGCCGACTTCCACGGGTTCGCCCGTGTATTCAATCGCGATCGATTCCTCGGAATCGCCGCCGAGGTCGGCGTTGCGCGCCGATAGCTGCAGCGACTGGTCACGGAAGTTGAACACCACGAGGCGGGTCTTGGCGTTGGCCATGGTGGACACGCGGCGGACCACCTGGATCAGCTGCTCGCGGTTGCACCGCATCACGCGCGCGAACTCCTTGGGAACCACGTTTTCGTAGTTCGGATACGGACCGTCGATCAGCTTGGTGTAGATGGTGACCGTGTCGGTGGAAAAGCGCGCCTGTGCGGTGCCGATGCCGATTTCGATCAGCTGATCGGGATCCTCGGACATGCGCAGGACTTGCGCCAGGGTTTTGGGCGGCAGGATGACGCCGGGTTTGAGGTCGGCGCCCTGCAGGCCGATCCAGGCCTTGCCGAAACGATGGCCGTCCGTGGAGACCATCTCGAAGCGGCCGTTCTTCCCTTCGCAGTAAACGCCCGTCAGGGCCATGCGGCTGAAATCGCTGGAGACCGCGAACTGGGTCTTGCCGGCGAGGAAGCCGAGATCCCGAAGCGGGGCCGCGAAGGTCTGGGAGGCTCCCAGTTCGGGAAGGCCCGGATATTCGGAGGCGTCGTATCCGGTGAGGTTCCCCTGGAAGCCCGATTCCGACTTGACGGTGAACAGGTAGTCGTCCACCGAGACGATCACGGGGAAATCCGGCAGTTCCTTGACGACTTCGAGAAGCTTGCGGGCGTTGACGACGATGGCGCCATCCTCGTGGCCCTCGACTTCGAGCTTGAGGACGATGGTCATGTCCAGGTCCGTGGCGCGGATCTCGAGCGTGTTTCCTTCCAGCCGGAACAGCAGGTTGTACAGGATCTGCAGGGTCGTCTTGCTGGGGATGGCGTTGCAGGCCATCTGCAGCGCGTCCAGGAATACCGGTTTCTGGGCCTCGAATTTCATGTTGGCAGCTCCCTGTTCGTCCCGCGGGGAGGGCGCGCGCGGATGCCCGCAGACGCGCGTCCTGACGGAAGCATGATGCCGGGCAAAGATAGTCTTTCCCCTATTTCATGCCCGGCTTTTGCCCTGTGCGGCCTTCGGGGGGATTGTGGCGCGCCCTGTGCGGGATCGGTGCGTTAAAGCTAATTTTCGAGTGGTTTTGCGCCGGATTCCGCGTGCTCCCTGAGGGCGCCGCGCCGGCGGATCCGGTCGGGAGACCGGGCGGCGCCGTGCCCGCGGCGCTTCAGCACAAGTCTTCAGGAAGAGTCTCAAGGCACCCTGTTGCCGCGACGGAAAAGGAATACATGATCATCGAGCCAAAAATCCGGGGATTTCTATGCACGACCGCGCACCCTGACGGTTGTCGCGCGTCGGTGGAGGAGCAGATCGGACACGTCCGGAAGGGCGGCCCCATCGCCGGTGGTCCGAAACGGGCCCTGATCCTGGGTTCCTCGACCGGTTATGGTCTGGCCTCACGCATCGCCGCCGCCTTCGGCAGTGGCGCGGGCACGCTCGGCGTCGCGTTCGAGCGCCCTGCCGAGCGCGACCGCACCGCCTCTCCGGGCTGGTATCAGAACCGCGCCTTCGACGAGGCCGCGCAGAAGGCGGGCCTCTATTCCCGTACGCTCAACGGCGACGCGTTCTCCAACGAGATGAAGGCCGAAGTCGTGTCGGTCCTCAAGAACGAACTCGGGCCCGTCGACCTGTTCGTCTACAGCCTCGCCGCGCCCCGCCGCACGAATCCGGCGACGGGGGTTTCCTACCGCTCGACCCTCAAGCCGATCGGGGCGCCCTACACCAACAAGACCCTTGACTTCAACAGCGGGGTGGTGAGCGAAGTGACGCTCGAGCCGGCCAGCCCCGAGGAAGTGGAAGCCACCGTCCAGGTGATGGGTGGCGAGGACTGGGAACTGTGGACCGACCTGCTGATCAAGGAAGGCCTCCTCGCGCCCGGCGCGAAGGTGCTGGCCTATTCCTACATCGGCCCCGACGTCACGCAACCGGTGTACCGCAACGGGACCATCGGGGCGGCCAAGGATCATCTCGAAGCCACCGCCCACGCGCTGGACGCGAAGGTCAAGGCGGCGGCGGCAGGCGAAGGCGCGGGCGCCTGGGTCTCGGTCAACAAGGCCCTCGTGACGCAGGCCAGCTCGGCCATTCCGTTCATGCCCCTGTACATCAGCCTGTTGTACAAGGTGATGAAGGACAAGGGACTGCAGGAAGGCTGCATCGAGCAGATGGATCGCCTCTTCCGCGAACGCCTTTACACCGGCGGCCCCGTGCCCGTCGACGAAAAAGGCCGCATCCGCGTGGACGACTGGGAGATGCGCGAGGATGTGCAGGCCGAGGTGAAACGCCTGTGGCCGCTGGTCGACACCGACAATCTGGCCCAGTGGTCCGACGGCGAAGGTTATCGCGAAGACTTCCTGCGCCTGTTCGGTTTCGGCATCGCCGGGGTCGACTACGCCGCCGATGTGCCTGAAGAGAGGATCTGACGCATGAATCCGGTTGCCCAGTACCTGCGCTCCTCCATCGGCCGCAAGCAGCTGATGGGCCTCAGCGGCCTGTTGCTGTACGGCTTTCTGCTGTTCCACCTCGTCGGCAACCTGGGGTTGCTGAGCGGACCGGAGGCCTTCAACAAGTACGGCTACCTGATGCTCCATACGCTGGGCAAGGTGGTTGTGCCGATCGAGTTCGTGCTGCTGGGAGCCTTCCTGCTTCACCTCGTGCTGGGGTTTGTGGTGACGGTGGAGAATCGCGCCGCCCGCCCGGGCCGCTATGCCGTGCGGGCGTCCAAAGCGTCGGGGAAAACCGCGCGGGTGTTCGGGGGGTATATGGCGGCCTCCGGGATCTGGCTGCTGGTCTTCGTGATCGTCCACGTGCCGCACTTCCGCTTCGACGCCTACAGCGCGGCACCGCTGGTGACGTATGACGGGGTCGTGATGCGCGACCTCTACACCGAAGTGATGCGGTCGTTCTCAAACGGCTGGTTCACCGCGTTCTACGTCGGCAGTTTCGCGTTGCTGCTGGTCCACCTGGCCCACGGCGTGCAAAGCAGCCTGCAAAGCCTCGGCATCAATCATCCGCGCTGGAACGGGCTGTTGAAGCGCGCGTCCTACGCCTACGCGATTCTCATCTGCGGCGGTTTCGCCGCGCTGGCCGTCTGGCTCTGGGCCCAGGGAGGGATGTAACCGTGATTCTCAATTCCAGGATTCCCGACGGTCCGATCGAGCGCAAGTGGACCGAACACCGCTTCAACATGAAGCTGGTGAACCCCGCCAACAAGCGCAAACACAAGGTCATCGTGGTCGGCACCGGCCTGGCCGGCGCTTCCGCCGCGGCCAGTCTCGGCGAGCTCGGCTACAACGTGCACGCCTTCACGTTCCACGACAGTCCCCGTCGCGCCCACAGCATCGCGGCGCAGGGCGGCATCAACGCCGCCAAGGACTACCCCAACGACGGCGACAGCGTCCGCCGCCTGTTTTACGACACGATCAAGGGCGGAGACTTCCGGGCCCGCGAGGCCAACGTGCATCGCCTCGCGGAAATCAGCAACCAGATCATCGACCACTGCGCGGCGCTGGGCGTTCCCTTTGCGCGCGAGTACGGCGGCCTGCTCGACAACCGTTCCTTCGGCGGCGCCCAGGTTTCGCGCACGTTCTACGCGCGCGGCCAGACCGGTCAGCAGCTGCTGCTGGGAGCCTATCAAAGCCTCATGCGCCAGGTCGGCACCGGGCAGGTGAAGCTGCACACGCGCCGCGAAATGCTCGACCTCGTCACGATCGACGGCGTCGCGCGCGGGATCATCGTGCGCGATCTCGTCACCGGCAAACTCGAGCGTCACGAGGCCGACGCGGTCATCCTCGCCACCGGCGGCTATGGCCGGGCGTTCTACCTGTCGACCAATGCCGCCGGCTCCAACGTCACCGCCGCGTGGCGCGCACACAAGCGCGGCGCGCTTTTCGCCAACCCCTGCTTCACGCAGATCCATCCCACCTGCGTTCCCGTCGCGGGCGACCACCAGAGCAAGCTGACGCTGATGTCGGAAAGCCTGCGCAATGACGGGCGCGTGTGGGTTCCGCGCACGGCGGGGGATGCCCGCAGTCCGGACCGGATTCCGGAAAGCGAACGCCGCTACTTCCTGGAGGAAAAATATCCCAGCTTCGGAAACCTCGTTCCCCGCGACGTGGCGTCGCGCAACGCCAAGCAGATGTGCGACGAAGGCCTGGGGGTGGGTGACACCGGTTTGTCGGTGTACCTCGATTTCGCCGACGCGATCAAACGTGTGGGTGAAAGCAAGATCCGGGAAAAATACGGCAACCTGTTCCACATGTACGAGAAGATCACCGATGAGAACCCCTACAAGGTTCCCATGCGCATCTACCCCGCGGTGCACTACACCATGGGCGGCTTGTGGGTCGATTACAACCTGATGAGCACCGTGCCGGGACTGCACGTTCTCGGTGAAGCGAACTTTTCCGACCACGGCGCGAACCGTCTGGGGGCGAGCGCCCTCATGCAGGGCCTCGCGGACGGCTACTTCATCATTTCCCAGACGCTGGGCCACTATCTCGCGTCCAATCCCCTGCCCAAGGTCACGACCGAACACGCCGCCTTCGTCGACGCCGAGAACAGCGTCAAGGCGCGCCTCGACCGCCTTCTCGCCGTTCAGGGGAAGACCCCGGCGGCGGAGTTCCACAAGCGGCTCGGCAAGATCCTGTGGAACCAGTGCGGCATGGCGCGCAACGACGCCGGCCTCCGGCAGGCTTTGGTCGACATTCCTGCGCTCCGTGAAGAGTTCTGGAGCGATGTGAAGGTGACCGGCTCCGCCGGAGACTTCAACATGGCGCTGGAGGAAGCCGGCCGGGTGGCGGACTATCTCGAGTTCGGCGAACTGATGGTTCTCGACGCGCTGGAGCGGCGTGAATCCTGCGGAGGCCACTTCCGCGAAGAGTCGCAAACGGCCGAGAACGAGGCGTTGCGCGACGACGAAAACTTCTGTCACGTGGCCGCCTGGGAGCACAAGGGCGAAAACAACATCGCGGGCTCGGTCCTTCACAAGGAGCAGCTCGCATTCGAGAACGTGCATCTGAGCCAGAGGAGCTACAAGTGAATTTCAAACTCCGTCTGTGGCGTCAGCCGAATGCCGCGGCCAAGGGTCACTTCCAGGATGTGGAGGCGCGGGGCGTGTCGCCCGACATGTCCTTCCTGGAGATGCTCGACGAAGTCAACAACGATCTGATCCGCGAAGGCAAGGATGTCGTCGCGTTCGAAAGCGATTGTCGCGAAGGCATCTGCGGCACGTGTTCGCTTGTGATCGACGGCCTGCCGCACGGACCCGGTCAGGGCATCACCGCTTGCCAGATCTACATGCGCCAGTTCACCGACGGCCAGACCATCACGGTCGAGCCGTGGCGTGCGAAGGCCTTTCCGGTCATCAAGGACCTGGCGGTCGACCGCGCCGCTTTCGATGAAATCATCGCGGCGGGCGGCTTCATCTCCGCCAAGACCGGCAGCGCCCCGGATGCCAACAGCCTTCCGGTGCCCAAGTCCGCTGCCGACGTGGCGATGGATGCGGCGGCCTGCATCGGTTGCGGCGCCTGCGTGGCGGCCTGTCCCAACGCCTCGGCGATGCTGTTCGTCGCAGCCAAGGTCTCGCATCTCGGACATCTCCCCCAGGGCCAGCCCGAGCGGGAGCGCCGCGTGGTGCGCATGGTGTCGAAGATGGACGAGCTGGGCTTCGGCAACTGTTCCAACCGCTACGAGTGCGAGGCGGCCTGCCCCAAGGAAATCTCCGTGGATCACATCGCCCGCATGAACCGCGACTACGGGGCTGCGGCGCTGTTCGGAACGGACCAGGACCGCAAGGACGGCGGGGCGTAACCGTCCATTTTGACGGGAGCGCCCGTCCGCAAGCGACGCGAAGCCCGGCATGATCCGGGCTTCGCGCGTTTGCGGGCGGGCGGCCGTCCGCCGTCCCGTCCACATCCTTGCGGCTCAGCGCAACGGCAGTCGTGCGGAGATCGTCGTCCCCTCATCCGGGTAACTGCGGAACACGATCGAGCCTCCGTGGGCTTCCACGATGCGTTTGCACAAGGGGAGCCCCAGTCCGTAACCCGGCGTGCCGGAGCGTGAGCGGTCGGTCCGGTAAAAAGGCTCGAAGATCAGCCGGTGTTCCTCTTCCGGCACGGTCGGGCCGCCGTTGGTGACGGAGACCACGGCGTACTTTCCCTCCCGCTTCAGCGTGACCTTGACCGGCTTTTGGGAATCACGCCCGTGCTTGAGGCCGTTCTCGATCATGTTGCGCAGAACCTGCCGCATGCGCTCGGCATCCAGCGGGATTTCGGGAAGCGGCTCGATGTTGAGCTCGATGCCCGGCGGCTGGCCTTCGAACCGGGAAACCTTTTCCATGAGCAAGGCTCCCAGATCCAGGGGACGGCGGTTCAGTCCGCCGGCCGGGCTGTTCAGACGCTCCGTCTCGAGAATTTCGGACACCATTTTGCCCAAGGCATCCACCTCCTCGTGGAGGCTGTCGATGGCCGCACCCGGCTCTGCCATTTCCAGGGCCACACGCATGCGCG
>CAYQFG010000035.1:0-8090 GCA_964416695.1 uncultured Bifidobacterium sp. | reverse complement strand
GCGATGCCCCCGAACAGGAAGATCCATTCTATGGGTGAACCCTCCCACGGATGGCGTCGCCGCGAACCCAGAATGAAGGTATAGCCATCCGCTGCGGGGATCACCGCGAGCATGCGTCCTTTTCGCCAGTTGACGTGCGGGGAATCGGGCCTGACCGGGTCGGGCGCGGGCGCTTCCGGCGGGCGGACCGTCAGGTTGGGCGGGCTCCCCCCGGGAGCGAGGCCGTGTTCGCGCGCCATGATGCGCGCACGCACTCCGTTGGGGATCCGCGGCGAGAACCACCATTCCCCCTTGGGGTCGCGGATGGCGATGCCGAGTTTCAGTTTGTCGGAGAGCTGCGCGGCCTTTTCGTGGTCGGGCGGAGTGCCGATTTCATGGGTCAACAGTTCCGCGTAGTGCCTGAGGTTGACGTGGGTCGACTCGCGGACCCCGGGGTTCCACCATGACCTGAAAAAGAACGCGAACAGCAGCAGGGTCAACAACATGGTCACGGTCATGACCGCGATCAGTTTGAAGAACAGGGACTGGTGGCGCTTTGTGCGCAGCACCGGATGGATGTTATTCTCCGGGTTCATCGTCGAGACCGCCCAGGAAGAGGTAGCCGGTGCCGCGCACGGTTTTCAGGTAACGCGGCGTTTGCGGGTCGTCGCCCAGCTTCTGGCGCAGGCGGCTCACGAGGACATCCAGCGAACGGTTGACGGGATCCCACTCGCCGCCTTTCAGCAAGTCGACCAGACGCTCCCGGTGGAGGACCACGCCCGGGAACCGGGCGAAAACGGCGAGCGCGTCGAACTCCAGGGCCGTTAGCCGGAGATCCTCACCGTTGCGTACCGCCGTGCGTTTTCCCATGTCGACTTCAAGGTCGCCGCACCGCAGGATTTCCCCCCGCACCGGCGCCTGCTTGCGACGCAGCACCGCCTGGATGCGCGCGGCCAGCTCCCGGGGCTCGAACGGTTTGGGCAAATAGTCGTCCGCCCCGATTTCCAGACCCACGATGCGGTCCGCCACTTCGCCCCGCGCGGTCAGCATGACGACGGGGACATCGGAGGTTTTGCGGATCTCACGGCACACCTCGAAGCCGTCCTTGCCGGGCAGCATGACGTCCAGCAGCACGCAATCGGGAGGATC
Organism: uncultured Bifidobacterium sp.; assembly: GCA_964416695.1. Taxonomy (GTDB): domain Bacteria; phylum Fibrobacterota; class Fibrobacteria; order UBA11236; family UBA11236; genus UBA11236. The sequence goes on along the minus strand of CAYQFG010000035.1, from coordinate 6,962 downwards.
GATGCGGAGCATGCGAAGCCCGTCGTCGCCGTTCGCGCCGTGGGACAGAATGATCTCGAAACGACGCAGATACTCCGTCAGGAGGCCGGCAAGTTTCCGGTCGTCGTCGATGAGCAGGGCCTTGATCTTCATGGTAGAGTCTCCGTGCTGATGCTGTGATGTCTGTGCGTTTTACGTGTCAAAGGTTGTGGATGCGGCGCGCGGGGGCGCTCCGTGTCCCGTCCGTTTCATCTTTCCCTGGCGCCACGACGGCTTTCCATCGCGCGCATGTCCCCGACCGCTTACTCATATCTTAACGCATCGATGGGGTTGAGGCGCGCGGCCTTGCGCGCCGGCCACCATCCGAAGAAGATCCCCGTGGCCGCGGAGAAGGCGAAGGCCACCACCACGGAGGAGGCTGACACCTGCACGGCCCATCCCTGCACCCCCGCCAGCAACGCGGCCACCCCAACCCCCACTCCCACGCCGATCAGGCCACCCAGCAAGCTGATCATCATGGCTTCGACGAGGAACTGCAGGAGGATGTCGCGGCCGCGGGCGCCCACCGCAAGCCGCAACCCGATTTCACGGGTGCGCTCGGTGACGGAGACGAGCATGATGTTCATGATGCCGATGCCACCCACCAGCAACGAGATGCCCGCGATGCTGGACAGGAGCACCGTGAGTGCGCCCGAAACGGCAGTCGCGGCCTCGGCGATTTCACTCTGGGTGCGCACGTTGAAGTCCGGAACCGCGCCCGGAGGCAGGCGCAGACGCCGCATCAGGATGTCGGTGATCTGGGCCGCCGCTTCGGGCATGGCCTCCTCCGACACGGCGGAGGCCATCATGCTGTGCACGTAGATGTTGCCGAGGATTTTTTTCTGCACGGTGGAGAACGGCGCGATCACGATGTCGTCCTGGTCCTGTCCGAAACTGCTCTGGCCTTTCGCTTCGAGTACGCCGAGCACGCGGAAGGGAAGGTTGTTGATGCGCAGGTTCGCGCCCGTCGGGTCGACGCCGGGACCGAACAGGTTGTCGGCCACGGTCCGGCCGATGATGCACACCTTGGCGCCGCCACGTTCGTCCGCATGCGTGTAGACGGCTCCCAGCGCCAGCGGCCACTGGCGGATGGAAAAGTATTCGGGGTAAGCGCCGATCACCGACGTTCGCCAGTTCTCGCCGCCCGTCTTCAACTGCGCTTGCGCGCGCGCCACCGGCGTGATGTACAGCAGCGCGCCGGCTTCGGCGCCGACGGCCTTGACGTCCTCCTCGCGGAAGCGGCTGGCCGCACCCGCCTCAAGCCGCGCGGGCCCTTGGCTGCGCGAGCCCGGATACACGTTGATGACGTTCGTGCCCAGGCTGGCGATCGAACTTTTCATCGTGTCGCCCGCGCCACGCCCCACCGCCAGCATGGCGATCACCGCCGCCACGCCGATGATGACACCCAGCATGGTGAGGAACGTCCGCATCTTGCTGCGGGCGAGCGAACGCAGGGCGATGCGGAAAAGATCGGCAAACCGCACGTCAGGCCTCCACTTCCACGGATGCGGCCTTCAACGCGGCCAATGCGTCCTGTGCCGATGTGATCACCGGCGTCGGTTCGTCGCGCACGATGCGTCCGTCGCGCACCACGATCTGGCGCTTCGCGAAGGCGGCGACGTCGGGTTCATGCGTCACCAGCACGATGGTGATGCCCCGTTCGTTGAGATCCTGAAACACCTGCATGATCTCCAGGCTGGTCCGCGTGTCGAGGTTTCCCGTCGGTTCGTCGGCGAGGATGAGCACGGGGTCGTTGACCATCGCGCGGGCGATGGCCACGCGTTGTTGCTGGCCGCCGGAAAGCTGGTTGGGGGTGTGATGCGCGCGCGCGCCGAGGCCCACCTTTTCCAGCGCGGCGCGGGCCTTCGCCTCGGCTTGCGCGCGGGTGACCTCGCCCCGGTACAACAGGGGGAGCTCCACGTTCTCCAGCGCGGTCGTCCGGGCGAGGAGGTTGAAGGACTGGAAAACGAACCCCAGTTTGCGGTTGCGGACGCGCGAGAGTTCGTCGGGCCCGAGGTTCTGCACCGCTTCGCCGTCGAGCAGGTAGCGGCCCGCGTCCGGAACATCGAGGCACCCGAGGATGTTCATCAAGGTGGATTTGCCCGATCCGCTGGGGCCCCCCACGGCGACGAACTCGCCGCGGCGGATGTCCAGGTCGACGCCGCGCAGGGCGCGCACCTCGGTTTCGCCGAGGGTGTAGGTCTTCACAAGACCCGAGACCGAAAGCAGCGCGGGGGCAGTCATGTCAGCGGCGTCCCCGGGACATGCCGAAGGGTGAGCCCGCAGGGCCGGCGGGCCCGGCGGAAGAGACCACGCCGACCACAACCTCCGTGCCCGGCGCGAGGTCGGCCTCGACCGCTGTGCGCGCCCCGTCGCTCAGCCCGGTCCGTACCGGCACGCGCCGCGGCGTTCCGTTCTCCAGCACATAGACGGCCTCTTCCGCGGGGGTGGCTTGTGCCGGGCGCGCGCCCCGGCCGGCGCCCGCCGGCGGTCCCCCGGTGCTTGCCGTCGCGCGCATGGGCGCACCGGACGACGCCGCCCCGTCTTCCGGAGGCGTGAAGCGGAGGGCGGCCACGGGCACCCGCAACACGTCGGCGACGCGATCCGTGACGATCGTGAGCGTGGCCGTCATGCCCGGCATCAGTTTCAGGTCGGGATTCGCGGCGCGCAGGATCACGTCGTACGTCACCACGTTCTGCGTCAACGTCGGCTGCAGGCGCACCTGTTCCACCGTGCCCGTGAACGCGGTGTCGGGATACGCGTCCACGGTGAACGTGGCGGACTGGCCTTTGCGCAGACGGCCGATGTCGGCTTCGTCCACGGCGGCCTGCACATTCATCTCGGTCATGTCTCCGGCGATGGTGAACAGCGTGGGCGTGTTGAAGCTCGCGGCCACCGTTTGCCCCGGTTCCACGGCGCGCGAGAGCACGATCCCGTCGATGGGCGACTCGATGATGGCATAGCGGAGGTTGATGCGCGCGCGTTCCACTTGCGCGCGGGCGGAGCTCAGGTTGGCGGCGGCCACGCGGGCGGAGGCTTCGGCCTGCTCGAGTTCCGCGCGCGAAATCAGGTCGCGCTGGAACAGGCTGCGCGCGCGGTCGCGCTCCGCCGTCGCCTGCTGCGACAGCGCGGAGACGCGTTCAAGGCCGGAAAGCGCGTCCTTCAGCGCGGCGTCCAGCAAGGTCGTGTCGAGGCGAGCGATGACCTGGCCTTTGGTCACACGGTCGTTGAAGTCCGCGTACAGCGCGGCGATGCTGCCCGACACCTGCGTGCCCACCTGCACGGTGGTGACGGCCTGCAACGTGCCCGTCGACGTCACGGTGACTTCCACCGCACCGCGCGTCACGGGCGCAGTGCGCCACTCCAGGGTCGCGGGACGCGCCTTCCACCACCAGAAGCCGGCGATGGCCGCCACGAGGACGACTCCGGACACGATCCAGATCTTGTTCTTGCGCATGAGGTCAGTTCTCCGGGAGGACCGGCGTCGCGAGGACGCCGGCGAGGCGTTTGAGCGAGAGCTCGGATTGTTTGGCGGTCTGGCGGACGGTCGCAAGGCGCACGCGCGCGGTCAGAAGGCGTTGTTGCGCATCGCGGAATTCGAGCGCGGAGGACGCCCCCACGCGATAACGTTCGCGCGCGGCGTCAGCCTGCAGGCGGGCCACTTCGATGTTGCGCTCTTCCAGTTCGATCTGGCGCAGGCCCGACACGTAACGCGCTTCCGCCTGCGCGTATTCCGTGAGGATCTCCTGCTCGACCTGTTTCAGCGTGGTCTCCTGGCGACGCAGGTTGATGCGCGAGGTGCCCACGCTTTGCCGCGTCCGCAACCCCGTGAACAGCGGCAAGGACAGGTTCAGGCTGTACGTGACGGCATCCTGGCTGCTGGCGACGGGAGAGGTGGGGTTGAGCGCCTCCGGCGCGGTGCTGTAACCCAGGCCTCCCGAGATCGTGGGGAGGTAGGCGCCGCGCGCTTCCTTCACGGACAGTTCCGACGCCCTCACCTGCGCGCGGGCCTCACGCAGGGTGGGGTTGCGCTCCGCGAGGGCGGCACGCCACGCGTCCACCGCGAGCGCGCTTTCCACCGGGATGGTGTCGGGGACGTCGAAGGCCACGGCGGGCGGACGTCCGAGCAGGCCGTTGAGGCGGAAGCGGGCTTCGCGCAGCGCGTTCTCCTGCGACATCAGCGCCGAGGAATCGGCATTGAGATCGGCCTGCGCCTGCAGGAATTCAAGGCGCGAGCCGGCTCCCACCTGCTGGCGGGAACGCGCGAGTTCGGCGCGCTCGCGCGACACCGCGAGGGCTTCGCGCAAGGCGGAGAGCCCCAGTTTCTGTCGTGCGATTTCGTAATAGGCCGCAAGGATCGACTCCACCGTGCTTTCGACCGCGGCCTGTTCGCGCAGCACCGCGGCGGTCTCCTGGGTTTTCAGGCGGCGGTAGGCGAAGGTGGTCTGGAACCCGTTGAAGATCTGCAGGTTCGCCCCCACGCCCACGGTGGTGCGTGTGGGGGCGTCCGTGCCCAGTTCGCCGCCGTGGCTGGCCGACGCGGAGGCCGTGGGCAGAAAGGCGCCCGCGCCGCTCTGGCGGTTGAGGACGGCCAGGTCGGTCTGGTCGCGCACCAGCGCCAGGGCGAAGTTGTTTTCCAGCCCGAGCCTGACCGCCTCATCGGCGGTCAGCAGCGGCGCCGGGGCGGACGACAGCGTATCGGCCGGTAACCCCGGCGCCGCCGGGTCCGCGCCGGCCGTTGAGAAGGCTCCGCCGGTCGCCACCGCGAGCACGACGAGGCACCCGGCGCGGACCGCTCGGGCCGTGCGCGGCCGCCCCGGGTCACGGAGCGTGCACCCCACCCCGGGGGGCGGAAGGGTCGTCGCCGCACAGGCGGTCGGGGGGGACGGAGGGAGAGAAAGCAGGGAAGTGTTCACAGGAGACAAGGGACTTTCGGGACAAAGGACGGACGGTCTCCCGGTTTGAGGGGGACAACTGCGACCGGGAAGAATATTACGCTTTCGTGCCTGGGGAAGAGGGAAGGACGTGTGCGGTGGCCTCGGGCCCGACGGGGGAGGCGGGTTCCGCCCGGAAGTCGTCGCCGCCCCTCGGGAGAGTTCTCACGGCATGACGCCGCACGCTGTCTGTTGTCAGAATCGTGATGAAATCGTCATGAGTGCTCCTCATCTCGTGTTCGGGCGGGCGGCATCTTTCCGGTATCACGGCCGCCGTGACGCGGCGGCGGGAACGGCGCCCCCGGCGGAAATTCACCTCTGTGGCAAGATACAAGCGGGCGGCGCGGCCCGCGCTGCTACACGCGTAACGAAGAGTAACCCGTGGCCGTCATCCCTGCCGGCTCCGCTCACGGGCCGGGCCCCGGCGGAACCCGGCGGACGGCCTTCTGAGGTTGGCCCGGAGGACGCCGCTTTTATACGTTACGGGGGCGAAGGAACGTTCCTTGTGCCGCCGTTACGGCGTTTTCGGAGACACCATGATCACCCCCCCGTTTTCGCCCCTGTTCCGCTGGTTTCGTGCTCCTGCCCTGGGCCTCTCCTCCGCGTTGCCCGTGGTGGCCGTAATGACCGTGATGGCCCTGACGGTCTTGACGGCCTGTAACGCCGAGTCGCGGACGCCGCAGAAAGCCGCTCCGGCCCACGATGCCGCCCACGCGCCTTCCACGCCTTCCACGGCCTCCCCGACTGAGGCGGCGGAAACCAGGGCGGCACCCCAGGGGAAAGTGACGTGGGTGGAAACCGACAAGGTGTGCATGGTCAACGACCAGTACTTCGGATCCCCCCAGATTCCTGTCGAGGTGAACGGCAAGACGTATTACGGATGCTGTGAAGGTTGCAAGGCGACGCTCGCCGAAGACGCGACGGCGCGCATGGCGGTGGATCCCGTCTCGCGCAAGCCGGTGGACAAGGCTGTGGCTCACATCGGCGCGTTCCCCGACGGGCGGGTGTTGTACTTCGAAAACGCCGCCAACCTGGCGGCCTGGAACCAGCGCTAGCACCCGCGTGTGGCGCGGGCACGCTCGTGCGTGCCCACCTCCGCCCCGACTCCCGGCTCCCCCACGCCCCCGCACGCGCAGCGGGCGGGTTTCACTCCCCCCATTCACTCCTCCCAGGCGGCCTGGGAAGGTCGACGGCCTCCGCGACGGGAATATCAGAGAGAACGGGAGGAAACGGGAAAGCGCCCGCGCGGGACCACAAACGGGACACAAAAACGACGAAAAAAGCGGAAAATAAAAAAGCGGCCGGGATGACCCGTCCGCTTTTTTGAAATCCATGGTGCCCGGGAGCAGACTTGAACTGCTACGACCTTGCGGCCACTAGAACCTGAATCTAGCGTGTCTACCAATTTCACCACCCAGGCAGAGTGGATGGGCAAATGTGGAAAATCCCGGCGTGAGTGTCAATGGAAAAGAGCACAGTTCAGGCGTTTTCCTGCGTTCCTGTCCGGTGCGCGCCGCGTGGCCGCCGGCCTGCGTCCCCTAAAGCCGCTGAAACAGGTCGGTCACGCGGACGCGGATTTCGTCGCGCACGGCGTTGAACGCGGCCGGTTCCATGTGCTTGGGGTCGGGCAAGGCCCAGTCTTCGTGCAGGCGGCCTTCCACGAACGGGCAGGCGTCCCCGCACCCCATGGTGATCACGGCGTCGTAGCCGGTGTGTGGCACCTCGTCCAGCGACTTGGAATCGTGCGCGCTCAGATCGTACCCAAGCTCGGCCATCGCCGCGATGGCCTTGGGGTTGACGATGCCCGAGGGCCGCGAGCCGGCGCTGTAGGCTTCGACGGGGATGCCGAGCTCGGCGCCGACGATGCGGGCGAAGGCTTGCGACATCTGGCTGCGGTTGCTGTTCTCGACGCACACGAAGAGGAGTTTTTTGGGGGTGGGGGAGGAGGTCATGGGGGCTTTCGGGGGGAGAGGGGAGGCAATGCTCAATGCTCAATGCTCAATGCTCAAT
>CAYQFG010000034.1:14836-20102 GCA_964416695.1 uncultured Bifidobacterium sp. | reverse complement strand
AACCTACGACCAGTCGGTTAACAGCCGACTGCTCTACCACTGAGCTACTGGCCAAAGAACTCACAAAGGACTCGCAAAACCCTTCTGAGCAATGGCCTCAAAAGGGAAGTGCGAATGTAATCTCTGGCCGCGGCGCTTTCAAGAACTCCGGGCCATGATTTTTCATTTTTTCGGACTCAGTCCCGACGGCTGTGCTGCTGGGACGGACGACGGCGGTCTGCCGACCGTTCCTTGGTCCGCTTCCAGAACGGCACGTAGTCCCGACGGCCTTCGGAGCCGCTCCCCGTGCCTTCACGACGCGGGCCACGTGCCTCTCCGTTTCCCTGCGCGCGCGAGGCGGCCGGGTTGCCGTAGGTGCGCGGGGCACTCGAACGTTCGGGGCGTTCGGAACCGTGAGAGCCCTGAGAGCCGTAAGAACCGTAAGAGCGCGAGGGGCCACGGTTGCCACCCGGTGAGCCGTCGCGGTGACTCCGCGATCCGGATCCCTGGTTGCGGGGGGGGCGGGAGGCCTGCTCTTCCTCACGGCGGGCGGCCTCGGGCGACAGCGGTGGCGGCGGGCTCATTTCCGGGAGGGTCATCACCGGCAACTGCTTGCGCGTCACCCGTTCGATCTGACGGAGGTACGAGCGCTCTTCGTTATCGCAGAACGCGACAGCCGTGCCCGACGCCCCATTGCGGCCCGTGCGGCCGATCCGGTGGACATAGCTTTCGGCCACTTCGGGAAGGTCGTAGTTGAAGACGTGGGAGATTTCCTGCACGTCGATGCCGCGCGACGCGATGTCGGTCGCGACGAGCACGCGCGTGCGCCCCGACTTGAAGTTCGTCAAGGCACGCTGGCGCGCGCCCTGGGCCTTGTTGCCGTGGATGGCTTCGGCGAACACACCGAAGCGGTCAAGCGCGCGCACAACCTTGTCGGCCCCGTGCTTGGTCCGTGTGAAAACCAGCGCGCTGCGGATGGATGTGTCCTGCAGCAGGTGACCGAGAAGGGTCGGCTTCAGGTTGCGGCTGACGTGATAGACCGACTGCTCGATCTTGGCGGCGGTGGAAGAGACGGGATTCACCTCCACGTTCACGGGGTCGCGCAGAAGATTCTTGGCGAGGGCCTTGATTTCCGGCGGCATGGTGGCGGAGAACAGCAGGGTCTGGCGCTTCGGAGGAAGCAGGGCCGAGACGCGGCGCACGTCGTGGATGAAGCCCATGTCGAGCATGCGGTCGGCTTCGTCCAGGGTGAAGATTTCCACGTGATCCAGGGACAACGCATTCTGGGCGAGCAGATCCATCAGGCGGCCGGGAGTGGCCACGAGGATTTCGACGCCCTGCTTGAGGCGCTGCTTCTGCCCGTAGTCGCTGACGCCGCCGAAGATCACGGTCGTGCGCAGGCGCAGGCCCTTACCGTAGGCAATGAACTGCTCGCCGATCTGCAGGGCAAGTTCGCGGGTGGGGGAGAGGACGAGGGCGCGCACGGCGTTCGTCTTGACGAAGGGACGGCTGGCGAGATTATGCAGGATCGGCAGGGCGAACGCGGCGGTTTTGCCCGTGCCGGTCTGCGCGCATCCCCACACATCGCGCTCTTCGAGGATGGCGGGAATCGCGCCGGCCTGGATGGGCGTAGGCTGTTCATAGCCTTTGGCCTGCAGGGCGGTCAAAATGGTGGGATTGAGGTTGAGGTCACGAAAAAGCATGAAATACTTCCTGTCTGAAAGCAGAGTACCCGGTGAAAACACCCGTTCGGAAAGAACGGACTTCACACCGTCCAGGGCCACGAACGCGGCAGCGGACAATGAAAGTGGGGCCTGAAATTGGGTAGGGTGGCCCGCGCGTCTGACAGCACCGGCTCCCGTGATTGGGGGCGGCGCGACATCATTGGTCTCCGTCGGTCGCGGTCGAACCCGGAGCGAATCCGGATTGCAGTCTGTGCGCGCCGGCCGGTATCCAAAAGTCGACGAAACGGGTAAGAATCGAGGAGGTCGAGGAAGCCGGATTGGGCAATGACAGGGATAAGGGTAGAAAACTCCTTGTCATTTGGCGAGGAGAATCGGAAAAGGCGCCCCCGTGGGGCTGTAAAATGATGTCAGCGAGGCATGATGAACAGCTCCGCTTTGCCGATCTTTGCCTTGGAGCGGGGGCGCGGAGGGAACAAGTCCCCCGGTTCCGGGACCCGTGTGCGTCATCAGGTTCAGGATGAGGATTCCTGACCCGCCGTTCCCGGTTCCCGCCGTCCAATTCTTAAGTTCGCCGCATGACCTTCCCCCAGCTCATTTCCCTGATCCTCGTTCCGATGGCCGTGGCGACGGCACACGGATTTTTCACCAACTGGATGGCTGTGCAGCTCTTGCTGAAGCCCGTGAAGCCGGTGAACATTTTCGGTTTCAAACTCCAGGGGTTGCTGCCACGGCGACAGGAGGAGCTCGCCGAAAGGATTTCCTCCGCCATCGCCGAGCGGTTCCTCACCCGGGAAGACATCCTCAACTTCCTGCGGCAGGTCGATCCTGTGGCGGCCATGCGCGTCTTGCTGGTCGAGAAGTGGGATGAGAAGCTCGGCGAGATTCTCGACTCCATTCCCATGGCGAAAATGTTCATCAGCGCCGAGCGGTTGCAGGGGATTCGCGACAGGATCGCAGGCGCGTTGGCCGAAGAAGCGGGTGCGTTTACGGAGCGGCTGGTGGACAGTCTCGAAGGCAAGATCGATCTGAAGGAAACCCTGCGCCGCAACATCATGGCATTCGACGTCACGGAACTCAACGACATCATCGAACAGATCGGATACCGCGAGTTCCGTGAAATCGCCTGGGTCGGCGCGGCCATCGGCCTGCTGATCGGCACGGTTCATGCCGTGATCAACGTTCTCGCATTTGGTTGAGAAGCGGCTGCGACCGTTGAAGTCCCGGGACGTCCGCCGCGCCCGGTGACCGCGCCTATACCGCCGCTGCGCGGCCGCCCGCCACCTTGTTCAACGCCTCCGCCAGCACCAGCGTGGCGGTCATGGAGATCAGCGGATTCCACGTCCACGCGACGGGGTAGAGGGGCTCCCATGCGGGGAGCATGGGGATTTTGAGGAACATCAAGAGGGTCGCCATGCCCCCAAACGCCGCGATCAGGACCGCGCCCGGGTTCAGGTGGGACCGGAAGAAGGCCATCAGGAACAGGGCCAGCAGAGGGCCTGTGAACAGGGACGTAAAGAACAGGGCGGTGTCCAGCAGGGACTGATCGCTTTGCGCGACCACGAAGGCCACGAGGGTGGCCAGCGCCCCCCAGATCAGAACCCATCTCTTCGCATCCGCGAGGCCGGCCGCTGCGGCGCCTTGCTTGCGCAGGAAGTCGGTCACCGTGGTATTGGACAACGCGGCATACAAGGAGTTGAGCGAACTGAGGGCTTCCCCCATGATGGCCGCCCCGAGCAGGCCCTTGAGGCCGGTGGGCAGAATGTTCATGATGAAAAAGGGCAGGACGTCATTGGCGGTGGCGTCCGCGGGCAGGACGCCCAGGTGCTCGACCTGGAAGTAGACGTACAGGGCCGCCCCCACGCTAAAGAAAACCAGTCCGACGCACACGCCCAGCAGGACGGAGGAGATCGAGGAGTAATTCGCTTCGCGGGCGTTGCGGCAGGAGAGATAGCGCTGCACGAATTGCTGGTCGCAGCCGCGGATCGCGACCTCGAAGGCGATGTAGGCCACGCCCGCCGACCAGATGTTGCGGGCGCTGGCCGGATCCCAGGATGCGTCGAACCACCGGGTTTTTCCGGCCTCCGAGGCCAGGCGGAAGGTTTCGCCGAAGGAGCCGATGGCCTCGACGCAGTACCAGATGATCAGAAGGCCGCTGCCCATGAAAATGCTGAACTGCAGGACGTCGGTCCAGGCGATGGCACGGATACCGCCGAAGTAGGTGTAGATGATCGATCCCGCCGCCATGGTGCAGATCGACATCCAGATGGGTACGCCCAGCATCGCCTTGAGGATGAGCGCGGGGCCGAACAGCAGCATGCCGGCCCGCAGCAGGAGGTGGCAGGAGTAAAGGCCCGCCGCCAGCGTACGCACGCGGCGGGAGAACCGGAGCTCGAGGTATTCGTAGGCCGAGGAGATGCCGCTGGCCCGGTAGCGGGGAATGAACACGCCGCCGATGATGAAAAGGGCCGCAATGGCCCCGAAGTTCAGCATGAGAAAGCGCATGTCCGAGGCGTAGCTGTTGGATGGGTTGCCGAGGAAGGTGCTCGCGCTCACGGAGGTCGCGATCAGCGAGATGCCCACCGCGAGCCAGGGCATGTTGCCGCCGCCGAACATGAAGTCCTTCAGGTTGCGGTTGCGGCGCGAGAAATACACGCCGATCCCCGCCATGACGAGGAAGTAGGCGACGACGACGAGCCAGTCCCAGAGCGTAAACACGGCTACTGCAGGGAAAGGGCGGTGGGGGTGGCGGCTGTCGTCAGCGGGGTGCTGTCGTCCGGCTGCTTCAGCAATCCGGGGACCGCTTCGTGAGCATGAATCCGGGTCGGGCTGCCATCCCATGCGACCAGGATCTTGCGGGCGATCGTCGCAAGGGCCGGATCACGGTTTCCCTGGCGGTCGGGTACGCCCTGGATTTCGGCGGGCAGGGCAGGGGTCATCGCATCCCTTCTCTGGTCCTTTGGTGACGGTTGTCTGACTGAGCCCGACTGTGACGACTGAGACTTGAAGGGTGCCGGATTGGCAGTCCTTGCCACGTCGAGGCGCTGGCCCTTGCGGCCACCGGGTCCACAATCCGGTAAAAGTACTTCGCCGGATCCGTTGCGGGGAGGAAGGGGACAGGTCTGAGAATACGCCTGAGGAAGCCGCCGGACAATCATCACCCCCGGTTCTGCGAGCATTCCTTACGTGGCCCCGGTGGCGCCCCTGTGGCACGCGCTGTGACATTATGACACGATTCGCGTCAATATGGCATGAAAGGGGAGGTTGGGCAAAGCATGGGAGTCAAGCCTGTGTCAACAGGTGCGCTCCTCTTTCAAAATGTGGCCATACTGGCATGAATCCGGTAAATCCCGGATGGGCCCGGAATTTGCTCCCTTCCCAGGCATGCAAAAAAAACTCCTGGTGATTGATGATGAGCAAAGCATTCTCGATTCGTTGTCGAGGACCTTTTTCGATCTCGGATACGAACTTTTCCTCAGTACGGATCCACGCGTCGGCCTGGACATCCTCAAATCGGAAGGCGTCCAGGTCGTTCTGACTGACCTGAAAATGCCCGGCATGGACGGGCTGGAAGTCCTGCAGCGCGTCAAGCAATACAACCCCGA
>CAYQFG010000034.1:0-14736 GCA_964416695.1 uncultured Bifidobacterium sp. | reverse complement strand
TGCCCGGCATGGACGGGCTGGAAGTCCTGCAGCGCGTCAAGCAATACAACCCCGATGTGCAGGTCATCCTGATCACGGGACACGGGTCCATCGACGAAGCGGTGGCGGCCATGAAAAAAGGCGCGTACGACTTCATCCCCAAGCCTTTCAACAAGCAGGAAATCACCGCGGTCGTCAACCGGGCCTTCGAAAAGGTCAGCCTGATGGCCGAAAACTTCATGCTGCGGGAAAAGCTGAAGAAAAATCCTCCCACGTTTGAAACCGGAAAGAGCCGGGCCTTCAAGGAACTGCTCAACCGTTCCGCGCAGGCGGCCAACAGCGACGCGACCATCCTCATCCTCGGCGAGTCGGGCACGGGCAAGGAAGTGCTCGCGGGTTACATCGTCCAGAACTCACCGCGCGCCCTCAAGCCGTTTGTGACCGTCAACTGCGCCGCGATCCCGGAAAGCCTCATCGAAGCGGAACTGTTCGGATACAAAAAGGGCGCCTTCACGGGGGCCTATCAGGACAAGAAGGGCCGCTTCATGGATGCCGATGGCGGCACGCTGTTCCTGGATGAAATCGGGGAACTGCCGCTGGCCATGCAGGCCAAACTGTTACGCGTCCTCCAGGAAGGCGAAGCCGCTCCCGTGGGGGGCGCCGCGCAAAAGGTGGACGTCCGCATCATCGCGGCCACCAACAAGCCCTTGCGGAAGATGGTGGAAGAAGGCACGTTCCGCGAAGACCTGTTCTATCGCCTCAACGTGATTCCCCTCACGATCCCGCCGTTGCGCCAGCGCCCGGAAGACCTGCATGCCCTGATCCTCCACTTCATCGCCAAGTACTGCAAGAAAAACAAGCGTCAGAACCTGTCCGTCAGCGCGGAAGCCTTGCGCATGATGGAGCATTACTCCTGGCCGGGCAACGTCCGCGAACTGGAGAACGCCATTGAACGCGCGGTCATCCTGTGTCTCGGGCACCAGATCACGGTGGACGACCTTCCCCCGGAACTGAGCGGTGCGACCGAATCCCGTCCCGCGGTGCAGCTGACGCCCGGCATGACGCTCGCGGAGGTGGAGATGACGTTGATCCGTACCACGCTTGAGAAGAATCACGGCGACAAGGCCAAAACCGCGGAAGAACTCGGTATCAGCCTGCGCACCATCTACCGCAAGCTCGACAACCTCGGAGCCGACGGCAAGGAACCGGAGAAGTAGCGCAAGCGTTGGGGGCAGGGCGACCATCGGACCGCCTTGCTCCGGGGAGGGGACGCTTCGGGGCTTTCCGGAGCGGCCGATGTCACGGTTGATGGTCGCGGTTGGTGGTTGCGCCGACGGGCCTCGCCTGGGAGGGCCTTACAACCGTGGATTGATCCTGAAGCCGTCTCCCAGGCCGCCCGCCTTGAGGGCCCGGGTGGTTTGATCGAGGGCGCGGACGAGGGTCAGCACCGAATCGTAGACAGCCCGGTCGTGCACGAGGCGGCCCGCGCCCAGCGGGCCGGTGGTGGTATCGTTCAGAACCGCGGCCAGGGTTTCCAGCGAGGTCAGTGCGGCCGCGATGGTGGCTTCGGCCTGACCCGTGGCGGCAAGCAGGGTGTCCGTGCGCGCCCGCGCGCGCGTGGCCGCCGGGGAGGCGGCGCGCACCGTCGCCGCGATGCGGGTAGCGGCCTGTGCGCTCGTGGTCACTCCTTCCAGCCCCGCCTCCACGGCGGCGGCGGCCTCCTCCACCGAATGCGCGATCGTTTCGAGAAAGGCGTGGGCGGCGTCAAGGGGTTCCATCAGTCGCGCGGCCCCGTCCGGAGCGAGCAGGGAATCCGCCGTCGCCCGCAAGGCCACGACTTTTTCCACCAGTTCGTTGACCCGGTGCAGGGTTTCAGGGAGTCCCGGCGCGAAGGTTCCACGCTGGACCGCCGCCGCATCAAGCGGTTCAGCGGTGGTGCCCGGGATTACCCATACCTTGCGGGCCCCCATCAGGGAGTGGCTGATGTTGAGAAAACGGGTATCGACGGGAAAGGTCCGGTGATGATGAAAGCGGAGCGCCGTGTGCGCGTGTCCGCCTTTCAAAATGATGCGTTCCACCGCACCGACGGTCACGCCCTGTTCCACGACAGGATCTCCGGCGGACAGTGTGCCCAGTTCGGGAAAATGAACCCAGATCAAGGGACCCCGCACAGCATCCCTCAGCATGAACATCCCGAGCCAGACCAGGGCCCCCAGCACGAGAACCACCACGGCATAGCCGGTCAGTCGTGCCGTGCGACGGGAAAAAGGCATGGAGAAAGCGTAGCAAACCGGACCCGCGACAGGACGCGGGGGGAGATGAACAATCGGGGAGCGGGGGCGCGTGAATGAGGGATTGTTCCATTCCGTTTTCTATCTTGAATGTTTCGGGATGGCTTGAATACTCCCCTCCAACCCTTTGAATTATCATCACTTGGAATTTTGATCGGATCATCTCAATGAGTCTTCCCAGCGTCGTGATCGCCGGCCGCCCCAACGTCGGCAAGTCCAGCCTGTTCAACCGCATGCTGGGACGCATGGCGGCCGTGGTGTCCGACCGGGAAGGGGTGACGCGTGACCGCCACTATCAGGAGCGCGAGTACGACGGAAAGCGCTTCAACCTTGTGGATACCGGCGGGTTCATGCCGCGGATCGAGGGTGTGATCGACGAACAGGTCCGGGACCAGATCGGCGCGGCGCTGGACGAGGCCGATGTCGTGCTGTTCGTGATTGACGGGCGCACGGGTGTGACGGCGCAGGACCAGGAGTTTGCGCGCATGGTGTTGCGCCGCAAGCGTCCCGTGGTGCTGGTGGTCAACAAGGCCGAGAAACCCGAAACCGCGCGCGAAGCGGTGGAGGCCTGGTCGCTTGGCATGGGAGAGCCCATGCCGGTCTCAGCGATTTCGGGTTTCGGCGTCCGCGACCTCATGGACCGTTTTACGGCGATGTTGCCGGAGAGCGGGCCTGCGCCGCGTGAAAACGTCCTCCGCCTGGCGGTGCTCGGCCGTCCCAACGCCGGCAAGAGCACGCTGGTGAACTCCCTGTTGGGGGAGAACCGCGTCATCACGTCGGAGAAGGCCGGGACGACGCGCGACGCCATCGACACGGAGTTCGAATACAAGGGCATGCGGGTGGTGCTGACGGACACGGCCGGTCTCCGCAAGAAGGCGCGTGTCAGCGACGAGGTGGAAAAGTTCTCCAACCTCCGTGCGCTGGAAGCCATTCGCCGCAGCGACGTCTGCCTGCTGTTGATCGAAGCGGGAGGCGAACCCGGCGAACAGCTGAGCGAACAGGATTACCGCATTTGCCAGAAGATCCAGGAAGCCGGCAAAGGTCTGATCATCGGCATCAACAAGTGGGATTTGATCGACGCGGGGGACAAAACCTACGACCACATGGTCAAGGAACTCCTTCGCGTCAACAACGGGCTGGACGGCGTGCCGTTCATCGCCATTTCCGCCCTGACCGGCAAGCGCGTGAACAAGGTGGTGGACCTCACCCTGGAGGTGCGGGCCAACCTGTCGCGCGTGCTCGGTCGCGAAAACGTGATCCGTTATTTCGAGCAAACGGTGGAAACCTATCCGCACCCGAACACCACGCAAGGCCCCGCACGCTTGTTGCGTTGCTGCCAGGTGATGGTTGATCCGGTGGCGTTGGCGTTCGAAGTCTCGCATCCCGAACGCGTGCTCCCGAGTTACGTTCGTTATTTGCGCCGCAAGGCCTACGAGTTTTTCGACTTGAAAGGCGTGCCGCTCCGCATCTGGTTCCGCAGTCGTTTCCAGCTGCGCACCGATGAGGAGCTGGAAAGCTATGTGCGCGGCGCCCGGCCCGACTACCACGAATGGGATGACGCCGACGAGGCCGACCGGTCACTGTATGCGGCCGATGACGCCGCGTATTCGGACACACATCCCGGAGAGCAGGGCGGGCCGGCGTAAGCCGGCCGCGCCATGGCAGGAGACATATGATGTCCGGATGGCTTCCCGTGCTGGTACTGATGACCGGATACTTTCTGGGTTCCCTTCCGTTTGCCTTATGGGTGAGCCGTGCCCACGGCGTGGACATTCTGAAGGTGGGCAGTGGAAACCCGGGAATGACGAACGTCTGGCGGACCTTGGGATGGAAACCGGCGTTGCCGGTGGCCGTCCTCGATACGGCCAAGGGAGCGGCGGCGGCAGGGTTCGGTTTGTGGCTCACCGGCTCCACGATATGGGCTTTGCTGGGAGGCATCGCCGCCGTGCTCGGTCATTCGTTTTCCTTCTGGATCGGGTTCAAGGGAGGTAAAAGCGTGCTGACGGGCTTCGGCGTATTTTTGTTCCTGAGTCCCTTTGCGAGCCTGGCCGCCTTGTTGTTGTGGGTCTTCGTGATGATGATGTTCGGCTATGTCAGTCTGGCATCCATTCTGGCGGCGGTGGGGTTGCCTGTATTCATCCTGCTGGAAACGCCCGGAGAAAATCCGTATTCGCCCATATTCTGGGTCGCGGTGCCGGTTTGTTTGTTCGTCATCATACGGCACCGCAGCAACATGGTGCGGTTGTGGCGGGGCGAGGAGGCCAGATTCCGGGGGAAGGCGCGGCCATGAACCGGGTCTTGCAACGCCTCGAAGAAGGCAAACTGTATTACTCGATCTCCGAAGTGAGCCGCATGACCGGCCTCGAGGCCCATGTCCTGCGTTACTGGGAAACCGAATTTCCGCAGATGCGCCCGCGCAAGAACCGCGCAGGCAACCGGGCGTATCGCCCGCGCGAAATCCAGTACATCCATTACATCCGCCATCTGCTTCACGAAGAGAAGTACACCTTGCAGGGCGCAAAGAAGAAGCTGGCGGAAGTCACCTTTGAAGAGGTGAGCGGGCAGACGTCGCTGTTGCGTACGCCCGTTCATGGGCAAGGGGCTGCGACGGTCGCGAAGGCTGAGACGGCTGAGACGGGCGCGGCGCCTGCGGCCGGCCCGGTCGTTACCGCAGACGGGGACGCACCCGCAACGGCGGGAGGGCTCGCCCCGGAAAAGCGCAAGGAACTGGAAGCCATCCGCGATGACCTCAAGGATGTCTTAAACCTGTTGAAGCCCTGACGTCATCGTGTTTCCGGAACAAGACGGGCGCGGAGCCGGGGGACGGCCACTGTCCGAAGTCACAAAAGACGGGGCTTCGGGTGGAAGCCGCACGTGCCGGGTGACCGACGTCTCATGATTCGCTGGTTGCAGACCTCGCTGTTCGGAATTCTCCCGGAAACCGGCGCGCAACCCCCTTTGAAAACCGTGCCGGTCTCCGGCCTCGCGCGCGAGGAGGACACGTGGGCCACGCCGGCTGACCAGCTGCTGCGGACGCGCTGGGAATTCCACGCCGGGCGCGGGATCGCCCTGGTGCCCGTCCCGCGACTGCGCCAGGGGTGGCGCATGAACTGGCGGCGGGGCGGGGAAGCCGTAGTACGGGTACCCCTCGTCTTTCGCGAGGCCTCCGATGAGATCCTCCGGGCGCTGGCGGCGTGGGCGCGCCTCACCCTGCAACGCAAATCGCCGGGGCGCGCCGCCGAGCGGCGGGCGCTGGAGCGCACCCTGCATGCCTGGATCGAGGCGCAACACGAGGTCGACCCGCACGCCCGCACGCTCCGACGCCGCCGTGCCGCGCGCCGCATGGCGCGCCTCAACCCCCAGGGGCAGCATCACGACCTCACGGAGATTCTTGCCGCCATCACGGCGGAATACTTCGCGGATCACCCGGACGTCGCACGGGCCCGCATCACCTGGTCATCCCGGTGGGGCGGCTTGTCCACCCAGACCATGGCGCACGATGAACAGGGGGAACCTTACCCGCTGATCACCATCAGTCGCGGTTACGATCATGCGTCCGCGACGCCGGAGATCGTGGGGGGCGTGGTGTATCACGAGTGCCTGCATATCGTGATCCCACCGGAAACGAAGAACGGACGGCGCGTCGTGCACGGGCGCCCGTTCCGCCAGCGGGAACGTTTGTACCGGTTTTACGACGTGTGGCGTCGCTGGCACGCGGAACGGTTGCCGGGGATCATCAGGCGGGGCGCGCGATAGGCCGTCCCCGCTTCACCGTGGCGTTCACGCGATGCGCAAAACGCACCGGTAAATCGGCTTGCCCGCCCTCCGGTACTTGATTTCGAAATTGGTCTGGATGCCTTCGGTAGGCTCCGCATCGGGGTTCACCATGGTGAGCCAGGGCGTGGCGGCGAACAGTTCGCGGGCGGCTTCGTTGTACTCGGCGTGGTCGGTTCCGAAGTGGAACAGGGCGCCGGGGACGGCGACGCGACGCATCAGCTCCAGAAAGTCGGGACGCATGGTGCGGTTCTTGTGGTGCCGCTTCTTGGGCCAGGGGTCGGGAAAGTACACATGGAAGGCCTTCACGCAGGCCTCGGGAAGAAAATCGCGCATGAAATAGGCGGCGTCCCCGAGGATCACGCGTGCGTGCGCGAGGTGGGGGCGTTTGGCCATGCGCTGCGCGGCCTCGTAGGCGATCGCGCCTTCCCATTCCAGGGCCGCGAAGGGCATCTCGGGATGATTCGCGCAATAGTTGACCATGAAGGTGCCGCGCCCGCATCCGATCTCCAGTTCGATCGGGCCAGGCGTCCCGAAAAAGGCCTCAATGTCGACCGGTGCGGGCGGGGGCGTCTCTTCCGTGACCAGCAGCGGAATGCCGTTGCCGTCGTGGAGGACGCGCAGGTGGTGATAATGGGGGAGGTCGCGGCTGGGGATCAGTTCGCGCTGGAATTCATACGAAGGCAGGCCGGCAGGAAGGGACATAGGGGGTGGAAAGGTAATAGGCATCGCGGACCGTGCGGGGGTCCACACGATCCGCGCGGTGCGGTAGCGCCGGCGTTTCGGGCGGTTCGGTTCCGGGCGGGCGTCCGGGGGCGGGAAAAAGAACAAGCAAAAGGTGCGTGGATGTCTTCAGCATCGGAAACGGCGAGGGCGGAGCTGAATTAGTACCTTACCCCCTCATGTCTTACAGCGTCGTCATCGGTCTCGAAGTCCATGCCCAGTTGTCCACCAACACCAAAATGTTCTGCGGATGCCGCGTCGAGTTCGGCGCGGAACCGAACACGCTGGTGTGCCCGGTCTGTCTCGGTTTTCCCGGCACCCTGCCGGTTCCGAACGCCCGGGCGGTCGAGTGCGCCATCATGCTGGGTCTCGCCTGCGAAGCCACCATCGAACCGCGGCCCATGTGGACGCGGAAGAACTACTTCTACCCCGACCTTCCCAAGGGCTACCAGATCACCCAGACGGGTGGTTCCCCGGTGTACGACAAGCCCATCTGCACGGGCGGTCATCTCGACATCGACCTTGAGGACGGAACGCGGAAGCGCATCGGCCTGACGCGCATCCACATGGAGGAAGACGCGGGCAAGCTGATCCACGATCTGACCGTGGCCGATTCGCTGTTCGACGCGAACCGTTGCGGGACGCCCTTGCTGGAGATCGTGTCGGAACCGGACCTGCGTTCGCCCGAAGAAGCGATCGCTTACCTCGAAAAACTGAAGCAGATCCTGGAATATCTGGACATCTGCGACGCGAACATGGAACGCGGCAACCTGCGGTGCGACGCGAACATCTCGTTGCGTGCGGACGAAAACGCGCCGTTCGGCGAGCGCGTCGAGCTGAAGAACATGAACTCCTTCAGTAACCTGCTGAAGGCGATGCATGCGGAGATTGAGCTGCAGGCCGCCACGCTCGACGCGGGCGGCACGGTGAAGCGGGAAACCAAACGCTGGGACCCCGCCAAGGCGACGACCATCACCAACCGTTCGAAGGAAGACGCGCAGGACTACCGCTACTTCCCCGAACCCGACCTGGTGCGCTTGAGCGTGACGCCCGAGGACATCGCGCAGGCGCGCGAAATCCTCCCGGAATTGCCCGAGGCGCGCCGCAAGCGCTACGTGGAACAGTACGGACTGCCCTCCTACGATGCCGACGTGCTGACGCGGGAAAAGGCGGTGTCCGAATTTTACGAAGCTGCCTGTGCCGTGTCGGAAGACAAGAAAGCCGTTTCGAACTGGGTGATGGGTGAAGTGCTGCGCGTCCTGAAGGAAGGGAACCTGACGATTTCCGATCTGAAGTTCACGGCCGCGCACGTGGGCGAGATGGTCGAGCTGATCCGCACCGGCGCGATCTCCGGCAAGATCGCCAAGACGGTGTTCGAGCATCTGGTGGCGGGTGAAGGGGCCCCGGGCGACATCGTGAAGGCCCGCAATCTCTCCGTGATCAACGACTCCGCCGCCGTGGAAGGATTCATCCGCCAGGTGATGGAGGCCAACCCCGACAAGGTGGCGGAATACCGCAGCGGCAAGGAAAAGCTCTTCGGCTTCTTCGTCGGCCAGGTGATGCGCGCCTCGCAGGGCAAGGCGGCGCCGGAGCAGGTGAACGAGTTGCTCAAGTCCATGCTGGCGGGATAAGAATGGCATCGGGGCCGGCGTCTGAAAGAGCAAGGGTGTCCCGGCCCCTGTCGCCGCGGCGTCCGGCCCTTTGTTTCGGGCCCGCCGTCATGATGCTCGTCCTCCTGTCGTGGTCGGCGCTGTTCGCCCAACCCCTGACGCCCCTGGCGCCTCCGCCCGCGCCGGTGACCGCCGCCGCGGATTCGGCGCGGGCGGACTCCCTGGAGGCCGGCACGCCGGTGGCCCGCGCCGATACGGCGCGGGTGGTGATGCACCACTTCAACCACCGGCAACAGATCATCACCGGCGGGGCCATCATGGCCGCGCTGGCGGCCGTCATGGTGGTGATGAACAACTACAATCCGCGCGTCCCGCAGTAGTCCGGTCGCCTTTTGTGCGGCCGCCATTTGTCCGGCCGGCGGTGCGGCCGGCGGATCCTCGCGCCACCCGCGCTTCGTCTCCGTCTCCTCGTCCTCCCGTTTCTCCCGTTGCGTTTCACTTCTTGCGCGGACCCCGTCCCCGCGCCGCATGCGTCTTCCGAACGGGCCGGAATCCCGCCGGGGATTGCGGCGGCGCGCGTCCGCCGGAGGCTTCGCCTCCCCCAAGACCTCCCTAAATATCCCCCTCTTGCACGGAAAACTTCCCTGAAACCCGATGCGGTTTGATTATATTCTTGACATAGGTCGGGCCCCGTGATGTTTTTCGCCGGCTCCCTTGACCCCCACCAGGACATGAAATTCGGGACCCGTGGTGATCGCAAGGTCACGCCCGGCCCCGAGTGAGGATGTGTCCCGGGCCCTGCACAGACCGTGTGAACCGATGTGTGGAACCGGAGCGAACGTCGCCCCGGTGGCTCACGCTTCCCGCCGATCGAACAATCCCCGGCTCCATGAATTTTCCGGCGGTTTTCGATGGCTTTTCAATTGTTCTAATTCGTTGTGATTTCGTGAAGACCGCCTGACCATCAGGGGACGCATGCAAGACCAGGACTTTCAGCAGCAAGCAGCTCGCGATGCCGAGGATGCCGAACTTTACGCCCAGCACATGAAAGCTGCCGCGGCGGCACGCGCTGCGGCAGAAGCGGAAGAAGACGATTTCTTCGATGATGATGATTTCGAAGAGGAACCGGGCGCACCCAACGGGAATGTGGCGCCGCGCGGGAGCAAGGGCCGTGACCCGGCCCGCCAGATTGAAAACCTGTCCCAGATCACGCACGAGCCGAACGACAGTTCGCGCCGTCGTCGAAAGAGAATGAAACTGAACAAACTCACCAATCGCGGCCAGGGAAACCATGGCTCACACGCCGGCCAGCGCGGCCAGAACGGGCAGGGCAAGGGAAACCGGCGCGAGCCCATGGACTACTCCCCGGATTTCGACCCGAAGTCCGAAGCTGAAGAATACACCGCCATCATCCAGATCACCGAACAGGGCCACGGCTTCATGCGTTCGGAGCGGCTGAACTTTCAGGCGCAGGATCTCGACGTGGTGATTCCCCGCGACATGGTCAACCGTCACGGCCTGCGCACCGGCCACATGATCCAGGCGATCGTGCGCGGCAAGCGCAACAAGCGTCAGCGCGTGGTCAGCACGTTGCTGGCGGTCGAAGGGATTCCCCTGACGGAATGGCGCACGACCGCGCCGTTCCAGAACCTCACGAGCATCAGCCCCGAAGAGATGTACCACCTCGCGGGTCCGGACGATCTGGACAAGAGCATGGTGCTGCTCGAGCTGCTCGCCCCCATCGGCAAGGGGCAGCGCGGTCTGCTGGTGGCGCCTCCGCGCACGGGCAAGACGATGCTGATGGAGAAGATCGCCAACGGCATCGCCGCGAACCATCCCGAAGCGGAAATCATCATGCTGCTGATCGACGAGCGTCCCGAAGAGGTGACGCACCTGTCGCGGCGCATCAAGGGCAAGGTGTACGCCTCGTGTCTCGACCGTCCGATCGACGAGCACATCACGCTCAGCAAGATGGTCATGGAGATGGCCATGCGCCGCGTGGAGTGCGGCAAGGACGTGGTCATCCTGCTCGATTCCATCACCCGCATGGCGCGCGCGTTCAACAACGAGCTGAAGTCCTCGGGCCGCACGTTGTCGGGCGGCGTGGACG
The DNA here is from genome assembly GCA_964416695.1 of uncultured Bifidobacterium sp. Lineage (GTDB taxonomy): Bacteria > Fibrobacterota > Fibrobacteria > UBA11236 > UBA11236 > UBA11236. The sequence continues at coordinate 4,249 of CAYQFG010000034.1, read as the reverse complement.
CCAAGGCGATGATGGAGCCGAAGAAGTTCTTCGGCGCCGCCCGCAAGGTGGAGGACGGCGGTTCGCTCACCATCGTCGCGACGGCGCTGGTGCAGACCGGCTCGCAGATGGACGAGGTGATCTTCCAGGAGTTCAAGGGCACCGGCAACATGGAGCTCGTGCTCAACCGCAAGCTGGCGGAAAAGCGCATCTATCCCGCCATCGACATCGCCCTGTCCGGCACGCGCCGCGAAGAGCTGATCCTGCCGCCGGCCTACTACAAGGCCGCGCAGAAGTTCCGTCGTTACCTCGCCAACCTCACGGAAGCCAACCAGATGCCTGCGGCCATCCAGGCGCTCGAGAAGTTCAAGACGACGGAAGAGTTCGTCAACGCTTTCGAGTAAACGATTTCGTGAATCCGGAGCCTGGAATCGGGAATGCCCGGCCGGCCGCGGCCGACAGCGACGCACCCGGCTGATCGATGCGCCGACCGTGAAGCCCGCCGCGTTTCATTCTTCATTCCAACGCCTTGATGATTAATACCCCGACCCAGGAGCCTCCCCGGTGAACATAACCCTCCACGGCACCCCCGACTTCCGCTTCGAAGCGAAGAACCCCGACAACGGCTACACCTTCGCCATGGGCGCCTCCAAGGCGATCGGAGGCGACGAAAGCGGATTCCGCCCCATGCAGGTCATGCTGGCGTCGTTGGGCGGTTGCGCGGGCATCGACGTGATCAACATCCTCAAGAAGCAGCGCGTCGATTTCGACAGCGTGGATGTGGGGCTCGAGGGCGACCGCGAAGCGGGCAAGGAACCTTCGCCGTTCACGCGGGTGAAGCTCACCTTCACCGTCACCGGGCGCGGCGTGGCGCAGGCCAAAGTGGAAAAGGCCGTGCAACTTTCGGTGGAGAAATACTGCTCCGCCATCGCGTCGCTGAACCCTTCGATCGTGATCGAGACGGAGTCCGTGGCGGTGGAGGCGTGAGGGGAAGACTCAATGCTCAACAAGCAGTGAGCAATGAGCAATGCTCAAGGGGGCGTTGCCAAGGGAATTCGCGGTCGCAGGTTCCCGTGTTTCCCGCGAGCGCCATTTCACCTGTGCCTCATAGAAAGGTTTTCGGCCTGCGTTTCTTGGTACATTCGCCCGTTCCAAGAGGTTTTTATTGAGCCATGAGGATTGCTCACTGAGCATTCCTCATGGCTCATTCCCTGAAAGGTTTTTCAATGCGCGGCATTTTCCGTGTGTCCGGTTGGCTCGAAGGCCTGTCCTATCTCCTGCTGCTCGGTGTGGCCATGCCGATCAAATACGTCTGGGGCGACCCGTCCTGGGTGAGCGTCGTGGGCATGGCGCATGGCGTCCTGTTCGTCCTTTACGTCCTGCTCGCTTTCGTGCTGTTTCTGCGCGAAAAGTGGTCGTTCAGAAAGTTCGTGTATGCGCTGATCGCCTCGTTCCTCCCGTTCGGGCCGTTCGTGTTCGACGCGAAGTATCTCGACAAAAAGTTCTGAGGGTGTTGGGGGAGGGGAGCGCGGGGGCCCGGGTTTGGGACGCTGCGCGGCATGAAGCACCGTGGCCGCCTGCTTTTCCGACCCTCCCGCCGCCTGCTTTTCCGACCCTCCCGCCGCCTCGGCGCCTCCCGGCGCTTCCCGACGCTTCCCGACGCATTTCAAGCGCCTGCGGCGGTCGCCCCCGACGGCGGGAAGACGCTGCCCGGGACGCCTGAATGATGTTCTCCGGAGGACTCAGTCCCGAGGGTGTCCGTCCACCGGGAGCATCTTCAGAACCCGCGCGGGATTGCCCGCCACCACGACATCGGCGGGAACGTCCCGGGTGACGACGCTGCCCGCGCCGATGACCGCGCGGTCACCGATGGTGACGCCCGGCAGGATGATCGCGCCGCCCCCGATCCAGACATCGTTCCCGATGGTCACCGGCTTGCCGCTCTCGAGGCCGGCGGCGCGGGTCGCGGCATCCAGCGGATGCGTCGCGGTGTAGATCTGCACCGCCGGGGCGAGCATCACGCGGTCACCGATGCGGACGGGCGCGACGTCCAGGATCACGCAGTTGAAGTTGCAGTAAAACCCCGCGCCCACCGTGATGTTGTATCCGTAATCGCAGAAAAACGGAGCCTGGAGAAAGGCGTCGGTCACGGCTCCCGCGTGATCGAGCCCCAGGAGTTGACGCGTCAACGCCCGGCGGGTGCCGTCATCGCCGGGCGGGCACGCATTGAGGCGTTGCAGCAGCTCCCGTGCGCGCACGCGGTCGGCCAGAAGTTCCGGATCCTGCGGATCGTAGGGCAAGCCGTCGATCATTTTCCGTTTTTCGGTCATGTCACCAAACTACACGATTGCGCGACACGCATGGGACAGGTCGCGCTGGGTCACGGATCGTGAAAGTGAACGGCCAGCCAGACCGCATCGCGCGACACCTCCGCCACGCGATGGGCCATGCGGGCGGGAATGGTGAGGCTGTCACCCGCCTTGAGATCCAGCATGCCGGCAGCACCGAAATCCAGCGTGGCGGTGCCCCGGACAAGCGCGACCCATTCGTCTTCGGGCTGGTCGTACCAGAAGTCTTCGGGGGACGCCTGACCGCGCGAGACGATCTGTTCGATCCGTACCGAGGCGGTCGCGACGAGCGGGTGCACGGTTTCAATGGGCGGGCGCCCCGGTGGTGCGGCCGCAGCCGGCAACAGGTTGACGACAGAGGGGATCACGATGCCTCCAGAATGCGGGCGACGCGACGGCGCAGCACCGGGATGAACTCTGCTTCGAACCAGGCGTTGCGTCTCAGCCACATCAGATTACGGGGACTGGGGTGGGGGAGTGCGAGCGCCGCGTCGCGTGCGAAGTCGCTTTGCCTCACGATGTCCGTCAGGGTTCCACGGCGCTCGGGGTGCGGCCGCTGGATGTGGTGGGCGATCGCGTAGCGGCCGATGGCGAGGGTGAGGTCCACGTGTTTGAGGCGGGGAATCAGCCGGTCGTGCCACGTGGCCGGGCACTCGGGTCGCGGGGGGAAGTCCCCGGCCTTGCCGGTGCCGGGGTAACAGAACCCCATGGGGATGATCGCGAACAGGCGCGGGTTGTAGAACGTGTCGCGATCGACGCCGAGCCACATCCGGAGGCGGTCGCCGCTGGGGTCGTTGAAGGGCAGGCCGCTTTCGTGCACGCGCCGTCCCGGGGCCTGCCCGGCGAGCAGGATCCGCGCCGCCGGGTGCGCCTGCACCACGGGGCGCGGACCCAGCGGCAGATGCGCGCTGCACAGCGTGCACGCGCGGATCTCGGCGAGGAGGGCGGGGAAGGCGGGGGAGGGCACGGAAGGAAAATACGAAGGTGGGGGAGAGAGCGTATAGCCTGATGTGGGGGACGTTCGCATCCAGTCCCGGACGCGATAGTACGAAATGTATAAGCTCAGGAATGACGGGATAAAAAGGTTTCCTGTGATTTTCATCACAGGAGGGTGGTTTGGTTATCGAACAAGTCAAATACATTCAGCAGGATGAAGCGATCGTCCCGTTTTCCCGAAAGACGTAATCTTGCTCTTCCAGGCTATGACTACAGGACTCCCAACAGCTACTTCGTGACAGTTCGAGCTTATCGGGGTGAGCATGTTTTTGGGGCGATCGTGAAGGGAGAGGTGCGCCTCAATGGCTTCGGTCGGATTGTGGAGGAAGAATGGCTACGTACGCCCATCTTGCGACCTTTGATAACACTTGACGCTTACGTGGTCATGCCGAATCACTTTCACGCCATTCTTGAGATACGACCTTCTCAGAAACCAGAAGGTTCAATTCTTGAAGGGTTGTCCGGCCCTACAAAAGGATCACTCAGCGCGGTGATGGGGCAATTCAAGATGATGACAAGCAAGCGCTGTCGTGCTTCGGGACATACGAATGTTCATCCACTTTGGCTCCGACGGTGGTATGACCGTGTGATCCGGTCCGATTCGGAGAAGGCTGATATCCGAAGATACATAGGGGACAACCCGATCCGTTGGGAACAGAGAAGAGCTCTCAAGGCGGGTCACCCGTTGACGCACACCTAAACCATGGCCGGCATGAACAAGGGGCGACTCAACGAGTCGCCCATACTGTCGGGACGTCACTGGGGTTACCGTGCGTCCAGGCACCATGAGAGCCCAGCGGGCTGCGTGCACCACTCTCTGGGGACTTCCTGATCGTAAGGGCGACTCGTGGAGTCGCCCGCTGTGCTCCCCGCGACTCGTGGAGTCGCCCGCTGTGCTCCCCGCGACTCGTGGAGTCGCTCGTCCT
>CAYQFG010000033.1:0-21020 GCA_964416695.1 uncultured Bifidobacterium sp. | reverse complement strand
TCGCGCTCGACGAAGTTGCGGCGGGTGATGCTGGAGTCCGAAGCCGTTGTGCTCAAGGCGAGCTCGCGATACGAACGTTCCTGACGCGTGTACTCAAGCTCCAGACCGTAAGAGGGGAGGCCGCCGAAGGTCCGTTCGTTCGGGGACCATTGGGCCGAGAAAATGGTTTGCCAGTCGTGGCGCCGGTTGTCTCCCAGTTCATAAAGCACCGAGCCTCCGACCTGGCGGCCGCGATACCATCCCGGTGCATCCAGCACGCTGCCGCTGAGGATGGGCTCCAGCGTGTCGCGGTAGCCGTCGTTGTAGCGACGGTTGAGGAACGAGAAGCCGCGCTCCCATTCGCCGGCTTCGGACGGGCTGATCGATTCGTAGGAATACAGCCATGCTCCCTGATAGCCCTCGACGAGCACCTGCGGCTTGGACTCTTCGGCCACCAGCGATTTGTCTTCGATCACTTCATAATTGTCGTCGAGCACGATCAGGGTGTGCCGGGCGAAGGCGCCGGACGTGTCGCGCTTGAAGGTGCTGAAGAACACGTCGAGCGAGCTGAAACGGAGAGGGTCGTTCAGCTCGCGGCAGGGTTGGTCGGGCTGGCAACCGCCGGTGATGCGGGCGTCCTTGGGGGTGGTGAAGAACTGGCGGCCGAGCGCGCCCAGGCCGTTGGGGTCGAGGTAGCGGGCACTGAACAGGTGCGTCCGTTCGCCCCAGTAGGAGGACAGGTTCAGTTCACGGTTGGTGGAGCCCAGCACGAGGTCGCCCCGGATGGCCTCCGGATCGCCGTCCTGCAGGTCGTACACCAGCGCGGAGGCGTTTCCCTGGTTGAGCGGCCCGCGGGCGGGATTGTCGGCCAGGGTGACGGATTTCAGCAGGCGGGGGTTGAGTACGCTCTGGTTGCCGGGGAAGCCGAATTCGAGGTGCCTCAGACTGGGGACGCGGCTGCGCCCCAGATAATGCGTCACGTCCTGCGTCCGGGAACCGTGCACGGAGATGTCGCCGGTGAATTCGTTCATGCCGGCGACACCGTGCATCTGGCGCAGGTGATCGTTGAGGTCCATGCGCATGCCCTGCAGGGATTCCAGTTCCTCGATGGTCTGGGCCTGGCTCGGATCCAGCGCACGGCGCGGCGCGTACGTGGTGACTTCGTCCAGCTCGCGGACGGACGATTCCATGAAGATGTCGACGTCGATCAGGCGGGGAAGGTCTCCGAGATTCTGTTCATAATCGCTGTAGCCTTCGCGACGGAAGACCACCGTGGCGCGGCGATTGTTCACCGTGACTTCGAACCGTCCGCTGGGCAGGCTGGTGCCGAGCTTGCGGCCGTCGGGCATGAGGATTTCCACGCCGCCCAGGGGTTCGCCGCGCACGTCGTCAAGGATGGTCCCGACGAACTCGTAGGTCTGCGCGCGGGCCGGCGCGGCGGCCAGCAGACAAAGGAGAGCCAGCAGGAAGGAGGCGGACAGGGAACGGGGCACGCGAAACTCCGTGGCAAAACAGGGCATGCTCCCCGGGATGACCGGGGCGGACGGGCCCTGCAAGGGTAAAAGGATGTTCCGCCCGTGGGGGGCGGCACACCCGCAGGACCGGTCAAAACCGTCCTGGAGAACCCATGGAAACTAGCAAGTTGACCTCGCGGTGTCCCGGCGATTGTTGCCGTGGCGAGGCTCCCGTGTGTTGCCGCAGGGTGAGGCCGGGTGGCCTCTCCGCCCATCGTGGAGGCCCTGCTCCGGTCTGCCTTCCTGACACGTTTCAGTCCGCGAAGTCCGCGCCCGGCGTAGACCGCGGGATGCCGGAGCAGGGTTCAGCCGCATTCCCCCCCAACCCTCTCCGCAATCGCTCCGTACAAAGCGGTTCAGGGGCGGTAATCCGTTGCGGGCCGCAAAACCTCCCAAAAGGAGGGATCCGTTCTAGATTTCGGAGGCAAGGAGAGTATTATGCTGGATCCGAAACTGTACCGCGACAACCCCGAACTCGTGCGTGAAGGCCTTCGCCGCCGCGGCGCGTCGTTTGATCTCGACGGCCTTTTGAAGCTGGACGAAGAGAAGCGCGCCCTGGGCGTCGAGCTCGACGGCCTGAAGGCGGAGCGGAATGCGGCTTCGGATTCCATTGCGCGCCTGAAGCGCGAAGGCCAGGATGCCTCCGCGGCGATCGCGAAAACGCGCGCCACCGGCGATCGCATCAAGGAATTGCAGGCGCGCTACGACGAGGTGGAACGGGCCGCGCGCGACCTCGCCCTGATGTGCCCCAACCTGCCGCACGCGTCCGTTCCCGACGGCAAAAGCGCCGCGGACAACAAGGTGGTCGCCAGCTGGGGCACGATTCCGGACGGTCCTTCGACCGTGCCCGATCATCTCGAGATCGGCCGCGCCCTGAAGCTGTTCGACTTTGAGCGCGGCGCCAAGCTTTCGGGAAGCGGTTTCCCCATTTACACGGGCGCAGGCGCCCGTCTCGAACGCGCGCTGATCAACTTTTTCCTCGACATGCACGTGCAGCGTTTCGGTTTCACCGAAGTCATTCCTCCTTACCTCGTCGGCCGTCAGGCCATGACGGGAACCGGACAGCTGCCCAAGTTCGAAGAAGACATGTACCGCTGCGACAGCGAAAGTGGGGACCGTGAGCGCGACCTGTTCCTCGTGCCCACCGCCGAAGTTCCGGTGACCAACATGCACGCCGACGAAATCCTCGAAGAAGCGTCGCTGCCCCTCTCCTACTGCGCCTACACCGCGTGCTTCCGCCGCGAGGCGGGGTCGTGGGGTGCCGAGACGCGCGGCTTCCTGCGCCTCCACCAGTTCAACAAGGTGGAGATGGTGAAGTTCGCGCACCCCGACAAGTCGTGGGAGGAACTCGAGGCGCTGCGCGGTCATGCCGAAGAACTGCTGCGCATGCTCGAACTGCCCTACCGCGTGCTGGAGCTGTGCGCGGGCGACATGGGGTTCGGCGCCTCCAAGTGCTATGACCTCGAAGTGTGGGCGCCGGCGGAGAACCGCTGGCTCGAAGTGTCGTCCTGCTCCAACTTCGTCGACTTTCAGGCGCGCCGCGCCAACATCCGCGCGCGCATCGACGGCAAACCCCGCTTCGTGCATACGTTGAACGGATCCGGCCTGGCCACTCCCCGCGTTCTGGTGGCCCTGCTTGAGCACCATTACACCGCGCGCGGGACGGTGAAGATCCCCGCTGCGCTGCGTCCCTGGATGGGCGGCCTGGAAGAAATCACGGCGGCGGAATGAGCGGCGTGACGATCGGGAAAGCCGCGGGAGCGGGACGGCCGCACGCCACGCACGCTGCCGGCGCGCAGAAAATCCTGTGGATGGACGGGGAAATCGATTTTCTCCGCTCACACATCCGCTTTCTCGAACGTCACGGATATGCCGTGGATACGGCGACCACGCTGGCGGGGATGATGGACCTGTTGCGCAGCGGGTCGTATGCGCTGGTCTTGCTCGACGAACTGACGTTGGGCAAGGAAGGCGCCTCCACCCTGAACCGCGTCCGCGGCGCGTGCTCTCCGCAAACGCCGCTGCTCCTGGTCACCAAGGCCGACGAGGAGCGCGCGCTTGCGTCGGAACGGGGCCGCGACGTGGACGGCTTCGTCGGCAAGCCGGTCAATCCCCTGCAATTGCTGGGCACCTGCCGCACCGCCCTGCTGGCGAAGGCCGACCGCACCGACCCCGCCACGTCGGCTTATGTGCGGGCGCGTCAGGACATCCGGACCACCCTGCTCGCCTCGCCGTCACCTTCCAACTGGGAGAAAATCCACTTCCAGATCAGCAAGTGGGACCTGATCGTGGACGTGTCGGCCGATCGCGCGCTCAAGGACGCCCACCTGCGTCACCGCCGCGATCTCGGTCAGGCCTTTCTCGCGTACATCGAGGAACAGTATTCGGGTTGGGTCGGCAAGCGCGGCGGCAACCCCAACCTGCAGACGCAGGCATTGCGCCGCAAACTGCTCCCCATCCTGCTGCGGCGCGCGCCGGCGGCGCTCGTGGTGTTCTCAGGCCTGCGTTTCGACCAGTGGCTGGTGATCCAGAAGCAGTTCGAAGCCTGGTTCAAGGTGGACAACGCCGCCGCCTGGGCCCTGCTTCCCACCGAAGCGGACTTCGGGCGCGCGGCCCTGTTCTCCGGACAGCTCCCGCGGGAGGTCAGCCTCGACCAGCCCCAGTTGTGGGCGCGTCTCACGGGCGCGGCGGATGCCGACGAAGCCGGAGACGGCCGTGATGCCGAGGCGGACGCCATGCTGTGCTTCCGCGAACTGCTCCGGATCCACCTGCGCAAACTCGGGGCTCCGCTCGACGATCCCCGCTTCGTGCACATCCGCTCGCGGGGCGACAGCCTCGAACTGGCCAACATGCTGGACCGGCATGCCGAAGCCCCGCTGGTCGTGGTCGTGGTGGAACTGATGGATCTGCTGCGTCCCGACCGTCCCGACGCCTGCGTGCCGCTCGAACCGGGCATGACGGAAGCGCAGGTCCGCGTCGCCGCCGACAGGATCATGCGCGATTGCGGACTCGCCGACGCGTTTCGCGTGCTCGCGGACCAGCGCCGCAGCGTCGTGGTCACCGCCGACCATGGCGCGGTGCGCGCCGAAACGCCCGCGGAAGTGTTCTGCCAGGAAGAACAGTCCGAGCATCCGCGCGTCAAGGTAGGCCCCAACATCTCGTGCGACGAACGCCAGGCGCTGTTCATCGAAGCGCCCGAGCGGTTCGGCCTGCCCGGTGTGGAAGGCGATACGGCTTACGCCATCGCGAAGGACCGGCACTATTTCGTGTACCCGAACAAGTACCAGTACTTCGTCACGCCGTACAAGGAGCGCATGGTCAGCGGCGGCATTTCACCCGAGGAGGTCATCGTCCCGCTGGCGACGCTCACGCCCCTGGCCCCCAAGGCTTCCCCCGCGGCTGAAGGACGCGACGGACGCGACGGACGCGAAAGCCGCTAAGCGTCGCGCTCCCCGCGTGATCCTGATCATGACCGGACATCTCATGACCGAACATGTGTCCCGCTCCGAATCCGAAACCCTCGCGCTGGCCGCGGACTTCGCCGCCACGCTCCGTCCCGGCCATGTGATCGCCCTGCGCGGCCCGCTGGGAGCCGGCAAGACCCTGTTTTCGCGCGGCGTCGCCCGCGCGCTCGGCTACGAAGGCCCCGTCAGTTCGCCCAGTTATGCGCTGGTCCACGAATACGAAGGGCGGATGCCCGTTTACCACATGGATCTTTACCGTCTCGCGGCGGGGGCTGACTGGGAGGAAATCGGGCTCGGTCATTACCTGCACGGCGACGGCATCTGCCTTGTGGAATGGCCCGAACGCTTGCCGGCCGACGCGGACGGGCACAGCCCCTTCACCCATGATGTGACGTTGTCCCTCGCGAATGCGGCGGAGGGGGGAGCGGCTGCGGAGAACCTGCGTCGTGTGACCATCCGCAGGGTGGAGGGGGAGTAGGGTCGGGCGCGCGGACGGCCGGGCGCTCAGACCACCCGCGCCCGGTGCCGGGGTCAATCCCCGTTGGGGGCGAACGCGGACTTGACCGAATCGATCCAGAACTGGTCGCGCGCGTCCAGCAGGCCGCGGAACACCAGCGTGTCCAGTTCCTGGCGCACGCCCGTCGTGTCCCCTGCGGTGAGGCGCGTCCGCAGACGCGCGACGGATTCGCGCTCGCCTTCTTCCGCGGCCTCGATCAGGTCGAGCCGCGCGTAGATGGTGCTGTCGTTGGCCGCGGTCAGGTAGGAGGCATCCTTGAGCGCTTCATAGGCCTCCGCCGCCGCGGTCAGGTCGCCCGTGCTGTACAGTTCGTCGGCGGCGGCGAACTGTCGCTGGGTGGCGCGTTTCTGCATCTGGTAATAAAGGATAAAGCCGCCCACCAGCACCAGCAAACCGATCCCGATGAACCAGTCCCAGAACGGGGATTTCTTCTCGTCTTCTTTTTCCAGAAAGCTCATGTCGCCCTCCTGCAAGAGGATATGACCGATCGTCCGGAACGACGATCAGAGGTCGCGTGGAAGTTTAACTACAGAACCCCGGGGGAGACACCCCCGAATCCCCGACGCGCGGCCCGCAGAGCGAGGCGGCCGCGCGCCGGGGAGCGTCCGGGAACGCGTGCGTCTTACAATGTCTGGATCTTGCGGTACGTCCAGGCGCGCCAGCCCGCGAGCGTGCCGTGCCGCCAGATCCACCAGGCGCGCCGCCCGAGCCGCAACCACGGAAAGGTGAGCACGTTCACGACCAGAAACCACAGGAACGCCAGCAGGGAAAATCCCCCGCGCGCGCGGATGCCGAAGGAAGGGTGGCGATCCTCGAAGCGGAAGTGCATGCGCGCGCGGTCGGCCGGCAGGAACGGCGTGACCGCGTACCACCGGCCCGCGAAGCGGCCAAGCCACGCGGGGTCGGGATGCCCTGCGGAGAGATCGACGTGAAGGCCGGGGAGGCGAAAGGCGCGGGCCGCCACGCGGAGGAAATAGCCGGACGCGAGTTTCCAGGCCGCCCCGTCGGTCACCAGACGGAAAAGGGCCCGGCGGTGACGATGACGGTCGGAGTGGCGCCGCCGGGCCCGGCCCGGTGCGCGCGCGGCCGCTTGCGGCGCGCGCGGCTCCCGGCGACCGGAGGCGCGGGATCCGCTGCGGAGAGTCTCCTCCGCGCCTCCGGTCCCCCGCTCCGGCCCGCCCGCGAGGGTGTCCGCTGGGGGGCGGGCCTGCGCCCCGGGGGCCGCGCCCGCAGGGGCAGCGTCTCCGGCATTCTCCGCGTGCGCGGCCCCCGGTTCACCCCCCTCCCCTTGCACCGGCTGCGCCTGCGTGCGGCTGTCCTCCGGGGGCTCCCGGTGTGCGGAGGCGTCGTCGGGGCTGGGCGCGGGGGGGAGCGCTTTCCACGTGCGCATGAAGCCCGGGAATCCGTACTCGATCTGCAGGAAGGACTCGTGGGGCAGTTCGGTGGAGCCGGTCCACATGCCGAACCAGCCGGCCTCGAAGCGCACGTGCAGAAGCGCGGCGCACAACAGGCCGACGATCGTCGCCGCGGCGGCGATCAGCAGGAGGGCGACGAGGATGTCATGCCAGAGGGACATGGTGGCGGCTCCCGGTGTCAGGGCGCAGGACGCCGGAGTCGTCGCGACGACGCCGCGAGCCCGGAATCAGAGGCCCGAAGGCGGACGTGTGGCGTCGGCGGCCTTGCCCGACTTGACGTCATCGGTGACGGCTTCGGCCTTGGCGTCCGCATCCTGGCGCGCGCGCTTTTCCAGGCGCTCGATGAGGTTGTCGAAGGTGTTCTTCTGCAGGATCTTGCGGAACTGGTCGCCGTAGTTGCCCGCCGTGCTCAGATCGTCGATCACGAGGTCCCAGGCGCGCCATTCGCCGTTCTTCAGCAGCAGCTTGTATTCCACCTGCGAGTCGGTGCCCTTGGAGTAGACGGTGGCGCGCACGGTCGCGCGCTCGCCGTTGACGGCGGCGGGCTCGTAGCGCGTGGAATCGCTGGTGTAGGCCTCGAGGCGCTTGACCGAAGAGTTCTCCACCATGGACTTGAAGGCCTTCACGAAGCGCGCCTTCTGGTCGGACGTCATCTTGTTCCAGTTCGCGGTCCCCAGGGCGCGGCGGCCCAGTTCCTCGAAGTCGAAGATGCCGTTGATCAGCGTCTTGACGCGCGCGGTCTGCTGCGAGACGTTCTTGTCGCGCAGCAGCTTCTGCAGCTCGGCATCCTGCGTTTTCAGACGCGTGACGGGATCGACAGGCGCGGCGGCGGCCGGAGCGGACAGAACCGCCAGGCCCAGGCCAAGGGCGGGGACGGCGCGGCGGATCCAGGTGGAGCAGGTGGCGAGGCGGGACGTATGCTTCATGGCGTGGGTTCCTCAGGGTTCCTCAAGGGTACGTGGGCGCGACTCATCCGGGCCTTCGCCCGCATCGTGCGCGCCGCCGGCGTTGTCCGCATCCGGCGCGTCCGGTGTTTCTGCCGCCTCGGGTGCATCCTCCGCACCGTCGGGGTCGCGGGCGGGAACGTCATCGTCACCGGTGCGGCCGGACTCCGGGGAGGCCGATGGGGCTAACCTACCAAGGTACTCCGAAAGCGTCCATCCCGTCGCCTTGTAGGTGGCGGCGACCGCGAGGTTGTAGTCCAGGACGGCCTTGTAATAGTCGCGCTTGGCGGTCAGGCTCTGGCGAAAGGGCGCGATCAGCCCGTTGGCCTCGCTGGGGTCCAGATCGAAGCGCATGGCCGCGCCCTTGAGCCAGGCCTCGGCGGCGCGCAAGGCCTTGCGCGCGTCCTCAACGTCGGACCGTGCCTTCATGGCCCGCAGCCACGCATCCTCCACCTTGAGCAAAATCCCGCGCGCGGCATAGACCTCGGTGCGCTCCAGCTGGCGGAGGCTCAGGCGTTCGCGACGATAGCCCTGGTAGCGGCTCCAGAAGTTCAACTGCAGGCGCATCCCCAGGCCGCCGGCGCCGGTGAGTTCGTTGAGCGGATCGCGCGCGAAGGGATCGTCCGTGCGCGACTGACGATCGGAGGACCACGCCTTGCTGTAGACGAAGGAGCCGAACAGGAAGATGTCCGGCCCGATTTCGCCCTGCGCGACCTTGAGCATTTCCTCGCGGGCGGCGAGGCCGTTGCGCAGGCGCAGGAGATCGGGGTGGTTGCGCAAGGCGGCGAGCTTGAGTTCGTTGAGCGGAGGCAGGGCTTCGGGGCGGAGGCTCAGCACGGTATCCGCCAGAACGGCCGCGGTGCTGTCATCGTCCGGATGCGCGAGCAGGAAGCGGAGGGCCAGCGCGGAGCGGGAGACGCCCAGCTCCGCTTCGTTCAGGCCCTGATCGAGCGCGAAGCGGCCCGCCCGCAGCTGCAGCACGTCGGTCTGGGAGACCGACTCGTCCCCTTCGTCGAGACGGTCGGACAGGTTTTGCTGCGCGCGGTCGAGATCGGTGCGGGCCGCGGTCATCTCGCGCCGCATCGTGAGCGCGTACAGACGCTGGTAGCAGATGGCTTGCGCCTCCTCCGAAACCTCGAGGCGTTCCTTGTGGAAGGAGGCCTCCGCCACGCCGGTGTTGAGGGCGGCGGCGCGGCGCGCGGCGCGGTAACGGCCGATGTTGAGAGGCTGGATGACGCGCGCCTGGATGCCGAAGAAGGGCCCCCACTCGCCGAGGTCAAAGCGCCGCCGGTAATCGATGACGCTGTCCGCGCCGCTGGCGGTGGGGCTGGTGCGACGGATTTCACGGATGCCCGGCGCCGGCCCGATGCCTGTCTCCACTTCGAACTTCGGCAGGATGACGCCCATGTCGAGATCGCGGACCTTTTCCCGGGCCTTGTCCACTTCCAGCGCCTTCTCGGCGAGGAGGGGATGATCCATCAGCGCGATGCGTTCCACGTCGGCGCAGGTGAGGCCTTGCGCGGCGGCGACGCCATGCGCCGGCAACGTCAGGACCAGCGCGGTCAGGAAACGGGCGGCGACAGGGCCGTGGGGAATGGGTTTCAAGGATGGGGTAGGAAAGATGATCTATGACCGGTCTGCAGACAAAAACTAGTAAGGGCGGGAACATGGACGGGGGTGAACGCGAAGGCGCGTCGCGGGTGCGCGCCTTCGCGGGGGCGTGATGGGTCGCAGGGTGTTTGCCGGAAATGCGGAAGGGCCGTTCGTATCGATATGTTACCGCGTGCCGCATTCCCGGGTGTTGCGCGACGACTTTTTGATTTTGACAAAGAGCGGCCCATGAGTCGCCGGAATTACCCTATTATTTTCATATGAACACGTCCGAGCCGCGCGGCTGATGGCATCCGCCACCCTGAAACTGCCTGCGCGCCTGTCGCCGGGAGACGTCACGGCGCTTTCGCGGAACGCGCAGACATTGTTGCGCGACGGGAACGACGTTCACCTGGACTGCACGGCGCTTGTTCGCCTCGACTCACTGGGAGTCGCCTTCCTGACTTCGCTCCACAAGGAGGCCGAAGGCAAGGGGCGCAAGCTGGTCCTGCACGGGATCGGCGGCGAGCCGGAAGCGATGCTCGCCCGCGCGTCCGAAGGAAAACCGCCCGCCGTCCCGGGGAAAGGGCCGCGGCTGGCGGAACGCGCGGGCGCGGGCGCGTATGCGCTGATGCGGGAATGGAAGACCGTCCTGCTCTTGTTGTCCGAAGCGATCTATCACTCGACGTGGGGATGGCGCAAACCCAAGACGGTGCTGCGGGGCGAGACGGTGGTGCAGATGCTGCGCCTGGGGAGCACCGCGCTGTCGATCGTCCTGTTGCTGTCCAGCCTGATCGGCTTCACGCTGGCCTTGCAATCGGGGCTCCAGCTCGAGAAGTACGGGGCGGCCATCTTTCTGGCCGACGGGATCGGCATCAGCATGATCACCGAGATCGGGCCGCTGATGACGGCCATCATCCTGGCGGGCCGCTCCGGAAGCGCCATCACCGCCGAACTCGCCACCATGACGGTCCAGGAAGAGGTGGCGGCGCTCAGGTCGATGTCGGCCAACCCGTTGCAGTTTCTCATGCTGCCCCGCTTCTGGGCGCTGACGGTGACGCAGCCCCTCCTCACGGTAGCGTCCGCATTGTCGGGCATCTTCAGCGGCCTGGTCGTGGCGCTGCTGTTCTTCAACATCGCTCCCCAGGCCTTTCTGAACCAGTTGCAGGGCAGCATCGAAATCCGGTACGTCGTCCAGATGTTCGTCAAGGCGGTCACGTTTGCCTGGCTGATCGTGTTCATCGCGACCGTCAAGGGCCTCGGGGTGCGCGGCGGCGCCGATGCCGTCGGACGCGCCACCACCGCCTGCGTGGTGACCTGCATTTTCGCCATCGTCCTGACCGACGCGTTGTTCTCCTTCATCTTTTATCTGTGAGACCCATGAACGCACCGCACCAAAAATCCGCGGGGGCGGAGCATTCCGGGGATCCCCCCCTGCGCATCCGCGACATGCAGATCGGATACGGAACGCGCGTCATCCTCGACGGGATCGATCTTGAAGTCCCCGCCGGAGAAATCCGTGTGATCCTGGGGGGCTCCGGCTGCGGCAAGTCCACGTTGCTGCGTGCGGCCACCGGTCTGGAACGACCGTGGAAGGGGACCGTGGAACTGTTCGGGCAACCGCTGGACTGGTCGGAGGGTCGCCCCTCCGATGAATCCTTCCGCAACATCGGCGTGTTGTTCCAGGCCGGCGCCTTGCTGTCGTCGCTGACGGTGGAGGAAAACGTGACGTTGCCCCTGCGCCTTCGGGATCCCGACCTCCCGTCTTCGGCGTTGCGGGAACTGGCCCGCATCAAACTGAAGCAGGTCCAGCTCGAGGGGGCCGGTGACAAACTGCCGGGAGAACTCTCCGGAGGCATGCGCAAGCGCGTGGGTCTTGCCCGGGCGCTGGCCGCGGATCCCGCCCTGCTGTTTTGCGACGAGCCGTCGGCAGGACTCGATCCGGTGACCTCGCGCAGTCTCGACGATCTTCTTCTCGAGCTGCGCGAGACCCTCGGCATCACGATGGTGGTCGTCACGCATGAGCTCCCGTCCATTCGTGCGATCGCGGACCGGATTACGTTTCTGTCAGCGGGAAAGGTTATTTTCGAAGGGACCCTCGATGAGGCGGCCGACGGACCCCAGGAGGTCCGCGACTTCCTGGATCGTCGGCCTCCCGAGGTTTCCACATCGGGTGCGGGTGTCATCGCGTTTCACCGGGAGGATTGATGGAAGCCACGCGTGCCGAAAAAACCCGGCTGGGGATTTTCGTGATCGTCATCACGGCGTCGGCCATCGGACTTGTCCTGTTCCTGATCGGCGGACGGTTGTTCGTGCGCACCGACGGATATTTCACCCGCCTCGACGAGTCGATCACCGGACTGGCGCCGGGTTCGACCGTACGTCAGAACGGCGTTGACGTGGGGCAGGTGACGGGCATCACGGCCGACAGCATCGACATCCGCCGCACTCTCGTGCATTTTGCGGTCCGGCAGGGGACGCACATCAAGACCGACATGACCGTCACCCTCGGCAGTTACGGCATCACGGGCCTGAAGTACCTGGAGATTTCCGGGGGAAGTTACGGATCGCCCAATGTTCCGGTCGGAGGGGAAGTGAAGTCGAGCCTCTCCATGTTGGGACGACTCACCGCCCGCGCCGATTCGATTGCGTACAAGGTCGATCGCCTGCTGGGGAACGCCATCGCGATCACCGAAATGGACAACCGGGAAAACCTGAACCGCATGATGGCCGCTTCCGCGGCGCTGGCCGAGTCGCTCGATTCGATGGTTCAGGACATCCAGGGCGTACACCCGGGCCGCCGCATCGCCAGCCTGCTCGACCAGGCCGACCTGACCATCCGCAGCGCACGCAATGTGGTGGAAGGGTCCGATGTCGAAGGCATGGTGAACGAATACCGGAAGGCCGCCCAGGACATTCAGAAGGTCGCGGGGAATGTCGATGTCACCGTGAGGCGGACGCAGGAAGATCTTGCCGTTTCGATGTCGAACCTGCGTGAAAGCCTGAAGAACATGCAATCCTTCACCCGGCAGATCCGGGAAAACCCCTCGGTGCTGTTGCGCCGGGAAGACAAGCAGGAGCGCCGGCGATGAGAGCATCCTGGAACATGATCCGGTCCACATCCGCAACCCTCCGTGGCGCGTTTCCCGTGCTTTCCGCGAGGCGGCGCCCCGCTTCCGCGCGGGCGGCCTGCATCGCCGCCGCCCTGGGCCTGCTCACCGTTCTGGGCGGCTGTTTTTTCGGAAGATCGCCTGACACCCGTTATTACACCCTTGACTACGTTCCGGCGCCGGGTCCGCAGCGGCTGGAGCGCGGGCCCTACCCCTTCACGCTCCGCCTCCGGGAACCCACGATCGCGGAGGCTTACCGCCGCAGCCAGATCGTTTACCGGCAGAGCGCGTACCAGATGCAGTTCTACGCCTACCACCTGTGGGCCGTGGATCCCGAGCGCATGGTGGGTGACCTGCTCTTCAAACACCTGCGTGCAGCCCGCCTTTTTGAAAACGTGACGCGCGTCGCCGAAACCATGGCTCCGGATTTTCAGCTGACGTGCGATGTGCGCGCCATCGAGGAATACGACTCGCCCGACCGGTGGTACGCCCATCTGGCGATCGAGTACCAGCTGATCGACGAGAAAAACGGTACGGTGCTGTGGAAGCAGCTTTACGACCTGAGGGCTCCCGTGCCCCAGCAGGAGCCCGTGTTCGTGGTGCGGGAACTTGCCGCCCTGACGTCGATCATTCATGACCGGCTCGTGGAAGAACTTGAACCCGTGTTGCAGGAAGCTCAAAAGCGGCGCGGGGCCGGAACGACCTCCTCGCCCGGGAACCCATGAAAGCACTCGCACGTACGTCCGCTTTCGTCGCCTGCGCCCTCTTGTGCGCGGGGGACCCTGCGTTTGCGCTCATTCTCGACGGCCTGCCGGGCGAGGAGGTCGTGACGCGGCCGAACGTCCAGGGGGGCGGAGACGTGGTGCCGGCCGCCCGTGCCCCGGCCGACTCCATCACCGGGACGAACTGGCTGGCTCCCCCGGTGCACGAACAGCTGGCGCGCGACGCCGTCCTGCTGGCACTGGGCAAGGGAGCCCTGTTCATGCCCACGTTCAGCGAGCCGCGCCGGGAACCCGATCTGGCCATCCTGAACACCGAAGGCGAACTGGTCGCCACGGGACAGACGGGACGCCGCCTCCTGCTGGATGCCGGCGACTATGAAGTGCGCTTCGGGTCGGGCGTGAGCGCACGGCGTCTCCGTACCCAGATCCGGGTGGAGGAAGGGCGCACGACAACGGTCGCCCCCACCTGGGGTGGACTGCTGGTGGAGACCCTCACCGAGACTGGTGAGTACATCGACGGCCAGTACGACCTGGTGCGCATGGAAGACTGGGTCAACTACGGACGCGGCCAGGGATCCACCGAAGAGCGTCTTCAGGACATCGACGTGTGGATCATCGAACCGGGGTTGTACCGGATCTCGCGGGTGGGGGAAGGGTACAACTCGTTGTTGAACTACATCACCGTGCAGGTGAACCCCGGCGAGCTGCATTCGGTCGAGATCGTGTTCGACGAAAACGGGAACCTCATCGCAGGGGGCATCAAGTCGCTGAACACCCGCGCGCGCGCAGGCCAGTACTGGACATACGGCTTGCGGGCCGGCGGGAATGCCAGCTTCACGCAGGAGATCGACCAGGCCGATCTGGAAACCCAGACCCTTCAGTTCTCCACCGACATGCGGGTCAGGGCGCGTTATGACCGCGCAGCCTTTTTCGGAATCACGGAACTGTTCCTGCAGAACAGCTTCGTGAAGCGGGATGACGAACCGTTGCGGCCCGACCGCGACTATCTCCAGCTTCGGTCCACGTGGGTGCGCCGCCTGAACAACTGGATCGGGCCGTATGTGCGGGGACAGGTGTCGACCCACCTGTTTCCGGCGGAAGTCGATCTGGACACCGTGTACATCATCCAGCCCGTCAACGGCGTTCAGGATACGGTCCTCACGCTCACGGACGGCAGCTTTCAGTGGCAACCTCCGTTGTTTCCCCTCGACCTGGCCCAAGGCGCGGGCGTGAACATCGAATGGTTGTCGCGCTACGAGGTGGAGCTGTCGACACAACTCGGCCTGGCGGCCCGTCAGGAGATTTCGCGGGGGGACTATCTCGCCCGCACGAGCACGATTTATGAACGATCGACATCGCTGTACAGCGTGGGCGCGGAAGGCGTGCTGAACGGGAAGTTCAGGCTTTCGTCGCGGTTCACCCTGGATTTGCGGGCCGAAGTGTTTTCGGAGGAGGCGCGGCTGGATGAATTCCGGCTGGAAAATCTGGAGGCGGACTTCCGCTTCTTCCTGACCCGAAACGTCGAAGTGGGTTACCTGTTCCGCATGAGTGAGATCGACGACGACGTGGCGAACCGCTTCCCCCGCACGCACAACGTGTCGCTGCGTCTGAGTTTCAACTACTGACGCGCCGCTCCGTGGAGCGGAGCGCCCGGCGGGCGGGCCTGAGGAAGAGCGGCCTGACGAGGCCGCACATCCGGGTTTTCAGGCGACCCGTCTCACGACAGACCAGCAGGGGTATTCGATGACGCATTCCTCGTCCCTGTCCCGTTTCTCCGCCCGCGGCCGCGGCGCGTTTGCGCGCGCCGTCTGCCTGCTCCCCCTCGCGCTCGCTCCCGCGTCGCAGGCTGCGACGCATCTCACCACCGTCCATCCGGGTTACACCCTCACGACGTTACGGCCGGGAAACTTTCGGCCCGATGTCGGCGGCATGGCCTTTCTTTCGGACGGGCGGCTTGTCGTGGGCACCTGGGGCGGGACGCGCACCACCTGCTGCCCGGGCAATACCCCCATCGTCACGAACGGACGCCAGTACACCGGCAAGGTTTACGTGCTCAGCGGCGTGACGAGCGCGACGTCCGCGGCGGGCGTCAGCGTGGACACCATCGCGACCGGGCTCGAAGACCTCCTGGGTCTCACCGTCGTGGATGACGTGATCTACGTCTCCGGCGGAAACCGCATCCTCCGTCTCAACCGCGCCGGCAACAGCGGACCGGTCACGAGCGTCGATACGGTGTTCGTTCTGCCGGGAACGCCGCAATCCACCGGACCCGAGGCGGGTGATTCCCTGCGGCCCGTGAAGGGACGCAGCGAATGGCTGTACGGCCTGCTGCATCGCGACGGAGTGTTTTATCTCAATCCCTCCTCAATGGTCAACGGCAACATCGTGCAGGCGAGCCCGTACCGGGGGCGCATGCTGGAAGTCACGCCCGGCAACGGGACGACGGACCGTCGGGGCCGGTTCCGGACGGTGGCCACCGGTTTTCGTCACCACACGGGACTGGCGTTCGGGACCGACGGCACCATCTGGACCAGCGAGACGCAGGGCAATTACATCCCCACCAACAAGCTCATCGCCGTCCGGGAAGGCGCGCACTACGGCTATCGTCATGCCGGCATCGCGGAGGATTCCGCCTGGAACAACCTTCCGGAAACCCCCGCCGCCGTGTTTTTGCCGCAGGAAGGAGCCGGCGGCAACGGCAGCATGAACGCGCGCGGCGTGTTCGCCAACTCTCCGGGCGCGCCCTTGATGCTGACGCGAGGGATTTACGCCGGGCAGATCATCATGGGGGACGTGACCTGGGGCGGCATTCAGCGCTTCTTCGTGGAGAAGGTGGAGGGAGAATATCAGGGGGCGGGCTTCGCCTGGATGGGGGGCCTCGAGGGCGGTCCCTACCGGTTGCTGGAGGATGCCTCCGGGACGATTTACGCCGGCATGATCGGGACGACCGGCGACTGGAGCTGGAACGGGCAGTTTTACGGATTGCAGAAGTTGAGTCCGAACGGCACGCTGGCGTTCGAGATGCTGGCGGTCCGTGCGCGGGCGGGCGGCATGGAGATCGAGTTCACCATGCCCGTCGATTCGGCGCAGGCGGTGCAGGCATCCAGCTACAACATCCGGACGTATGCCTACAACCCGACCGCCGCCTACGGCGGGAACAAGATGGCGGGCACGCTCGCGACGCTCACGCCATCGTCCATCCGGATTTCGTCCGACCGGCGTCGCGTCTATCTCGCGTTGTCCGGGCTGGTGGCGCGCACCACGGCCGGCGCGACCGCAGGATTCGGCACGCACCGCATCGTCGAACTCAACATCGTGAAGGGCTATCGTTCCGCGACGGGGGCCGCGCCGCGCGACACGGTGGCGTTCTATACCCTGAACGCGCTGTCCGCGAGCGCGCCGTTTTCGGACTCCAGCATGGTGTCCGTGCGCCCCGGGGAGGCGCCGCGCCGCGTCCCCGCGCTGGAGTGGACGATGACGAGCGGCCGTCTCGTGGTGAAGCCTCCCGTCCACGGGGCCTACACCGCGCGCCTTCTCGATGTGAGCGGGGCGGTCCTGGCTTCCGCGTCGGGTCACGGGGCCAGCGTGTCGTTCGCGACCGACGCGGTGCGCGGTGGTCTGGCGATTCTGGAGGCGCGCGGCGAAGGATTCGCCTTGCGCCGGACTCTCGTGCTCCCCTGACGCCTGCCCCCGCGGCGCCCGGCGTCAGGGTCAGGGAGACGCGGCGGTCGCGGCGGGGCGCGCCGCACCTCCCGGGGGCCTCCCACACCCACCCCCCAAAACTTCGCTTACTGCCCGGAAGCCATGACCGTCTTCGGCTCTGTGACCGCAATTTCCCGTTGCGTTCTCGTAAACAGGGGATATATTATAGCGTACAAGAAATTTTCATACCAAGGATTTTTCGTGGGAAGCACGAATGTGTGGTATAAAACGTCCATTTTTCGCGAAATTCGCGGAGTTTTGGGGTGAGTTTCGGCATGGACGCCATTTTGCAATCAGTTTCCCTGCATCGCCGGGTCGCGCGGACCCGCATCCCTTTCCGTTTCGGTCAGTCCACCATGCGGGAGATGCCGATCGTCACCGTGCAAGCCACCTGGCGTGTGAACGGGCGCGTCATCGAAGGCGTTGCGGCGTCGGGGATTCCGCCCTTGTGGTTTGACAAGCGGGGGGGGAAGGCGGCGGCGGACAATGAGCGCGATCTGTATCATGCCGTGGTCACCGCCGCCGCGGCGTACGAGGCGGCCGGCCGGGGGACGGCGTGGTCGTTGCACACGGCCGTGACGGAACCCGTGCGGGCCGCGCTGGTCGCGGCCGGGCAAACGCCCCTGGCCGCCGGGTTCGGCCCGGCCCTGCTGGAGGCCGCGCTGGTCGACGGCGTGTGCCGCGCTGCGGGGGTTTCCTTTGCGGACGCGCTGCGCGGCGGCCTCCTGGGCGTGCCGCCGGAGGTTCTGGCGGCCGTGCCGCCGGCTCCGCGCGACACCATCGCGCTCCGCCACACGGTGGGTTTGGCGGATGCGCTGACCGCCGGGGACCTGGAAACCTCTTGCGGGGATGGTCTTCCCGAAACCCTGGAACAGGTCATTGAAACGTACCGGCCGCGCTACTTCAAGGTGAAGATCGGCGGCGACGGGCCCGGAACCTTGGACCGCGTGCGGCGCATCGCCGCCGTGATGGAGGAGTCGCCGCTTTTGAGGACGACGGAATACGCGATCACGCTGGACGGCAACGAACAATTCGAGGACATGGCGGCCTTCGCCGACTTTCTCGAGCGGGCGCATGCCGAGCCTGCGCTCACGGATTTTTTCGCCCGGGTTTTGTGGATCGAACAACCGGTGCGTCGCGAGGCCTCCCTGGATGCCGCCGCCGCCGCCGCGCTGCCGCGTGTGGCCGCGCGTCATCCGGTCATCCTCGACGAGAGCGACGGGGAGGCCGGCGCGCTGGAGCGCGGTCTGGCGCTGGGGTACCGCGGCGTGTCGTCCAAAACCTGCAAGGGGTTGTTCCGGTCGTTGTCACATGCGGCCCGGCTGCGCCGCGGCAGCGACGCCTCCCTGATCCTGTCCGCCGAAGACCTGACGACGGTGCCTGTGCTTCCGTTGCAGCAGGACCTGTGCCTCGCGGCGGTCCTGGGGCTCCCCCACGCCGAACGGAACGGCCACCATTACATTCATCCCGCCGGCTTTTTGACCGCCACGGAGTGTCGCGACGCGCTCGCGGACGCGCCGTCCTTGTACGAATCCGACGGGCCGGGGCACCTGCGCGTCCGCGTGACCGGCGGCGGATTCGACCTGCGCGAAGTGAACCGGGCGAAGGGCTTCGGCTCCGCCTGCACGCCGGACTGGTCCGCCCAGTCCGTCTGGATGCCTCCCGCATGAGGCCGCCCGCCGTCCCGCCCGGGTTCCGCCCGTCCTGGCCCCATGAAAGGGCGACATGAACGCCACGCTGGAACCGAAACGCTTTTCCGAAAAAGGAAAATGGCTCGCGCTGACCGCGGCGTTCCTGGGCTGGATGTTCGACGGACTGGAAATGGGGCTGTTCCCTCTCGTGGCCCGTCCCGCCATGATGGAACTCATGGGTCCGGACAGCATGGACAGTTTCGGAACGTGGATGTCGATCATCATCGCCATGTTTCTGGTGGGCGCGGCGTTGGGAGGCGTGCTGTTCGGGTGGCTTGGCGACAGGATCGGGCGCACGCGTGCGATGGTGTGGAGCGTGCTGAGTTATTCGCTGTTGTCGGGTTTGTGCGCGTTCGCCACGGACCCGTGGCAGATTGCGGTTCTCCGGTTTCTGGCGGCGCTGGGCATGGGAGGCGAATGGGCGCTGGGTGTGGCGCTGGTGATGGAAATCTGGCCGTCGAAATCGCGCCCGTTCATGGCGGGGCTCATCGGCGCGGCCGCCAACGTCGGGTTCCTGCTGGTCGCCTTGATCTCGCTCGGACTGGCGAGCGTGATCACCCACGTGGGAGCGTTTCTCCACATGGTGCTGCCCGCGTCAGCCGCCGAAGCGTTGCTTGCCAACGGCAGCTGGCGCATGCTGTTTTTGCTGGGGGCCACCCCCGCTTTCCTCACGTTGTTCATCCGTCTCTTCGTGCCTGAATCGGAGCGCTGGCGTGAAGCCGTGAAGGAGTACGGCAGGGGCCCGCGTCTCGGCGACCTGTTCGCACGCAAGCAGATCCGGGGCACGGTCGTGGGTTCGGCGCTGGGTGCGATCGCCTTGCTCGGCACGTGGGGTTCCGTCCAGTGGATCCCGTCCTGGGGCGACAAGCTGTCCGGAGGCATGACGGGGGCCCGCGAGATGCTGCAGATGTATTCCGCGATCGGCGCGATCGCGTTCTCCCTGCTCGCGGGCATACTGGCGGATACGCTGAACCGCCGGCCCGCCTATTTCCTGCTTTCGGGCGCCTGCCTGGTGGCCTGCGCCATCCTGTTCCGCATGCCGATGACCTATGGAACGGAATTGTTCTTCTGGACCTTTCTCGTGGGGGGGCTGACGGCCAGCTTCTACGGCTGGTTGCCGCTGTACCTTCCCGAACTGTTTCCGACGCGCATGCGTGCCACGGGCGCGGGCTTCGCCTTCAACGCAGGCCGCGTCATCGCGGCCGCGGGCACGCTGGGGGCGGGCGCGTTGTTGAATGCGTTCAATGAGGATTATGCGCGCATGTGCGCGCTGATCAGCCTGATCTATCTGGTCGGGATGGTCGTGATCTGGTTCGGTCCCGAAACACGGGGCAAACCGCTGCCCGAATGATCGGGCCGCGCAGCGGAACGTCGCATTGAATTTTCAAAAGGAGATCACCATGGCATCCGGACATTACGATTTCACGATTCTGAGAAGCCTGCGCAAAACGCAGGGGTACACCATCGCCGACGTGGCCCAGAGCTCGGGCATCTCCACCGCCGTGATCTCGCGCATCGAGCGCAATCAGGCCATGCCCGAACTGGAAACGCTGGCGCGTCTTTCCAAGGTTTTCAGCATTTCCGCGACCGACCTGCTCGGCCTCGCGGAGAACCGGACGGCCCGCGTGGTGAACGCGCAGCACTACAACTCCGGAGGCTTCCAGTTTCAGAACATCTCCTTCATGGACCTGCAGGTGTTTCTGGGCACGGCGCTGGCGGGCTCGCGCGTGAACCGACCCGAAGTCCATCACAATGACACGGAGACCTGCTGGGTCCTCAACGGCAGCATCGAACTCACGGTGGGGTCGGACAAGTACACGCTCAAGGAAGGCGAGGCCATTCAGTTCGACGCGGTGCTGGAGCATGAATACAAGGCGCTGGAAGACTGCAAGATCCTCATGATCCATCTTCACAAGGGCAAGCGGCTCTGACGGGTCGCGTCCTCCGGGCCGGGGCGTGGGAGGGAGTCCGGGCGATTCCGACGCATCTCCGTTGCGCGCGCCGGCCCCCTGTCCCCGCTTGTTGCCCGGAAGGGAGATCACCATGAGCATCGTCTTTGAACGGATCGCGTCCGTGGGCATCCTGCCGATCATCATTCTTGATGATCTCGACGCGGCGCTGCCGCTTGCCGAAGCCCTCATGGAAGGCGGTCTTCCCCTGGCGGAAGTCGTCTTGCGCACGGAAGTGGCGCCTCGAGCCCTCGCCGCCATGGCGGCCATACCCGGCCTTCTGGTCGGCGCCGGAACGGTGATGACGTCACGGCAGGTTGACGAGGCGTTCGATGCGGGCGCCTCCTTCGCGCTCGCGCCTCACTTCAATCCCCGCACGGCCGCGTACGCGCACGCGAAAGGTTTGCCTTACGTGCCGGGCGT
>CAYQFG010000032.1:0-22259 GCA_964416695.1 uncultured Bifidobacterium sp. | reverse complement strand
CCTGCTCCCGCCGTGAGAGGGCGGTGTCCTAACCACTAGACGAACGCTCCAAGGGACGGGAAAGATAGTAAGGCCCACAGCCCCCGGAAAGGACATTCGGCATCTTCTGCAGCCGATGTGTCACGAGGACCAAAGCGAGGGAGGTCGCACGCAAGGGTTTTTGCGCGTTGTGTGCGTCTGGTACGCGGATGTCGGTGTCCGGGTGCTTGTTGGGAGGCGGGCGCGGGTGCGCCCGGGGGCTGGACGGTCGTGCCTTGGGCGCCCCGCGGGTTCCGTGGCCCTGAGGGATGGGCCCGTTGTCCCCGGCCCTGGGACCACCCGGGCCCGAGCCCGGGAGTCTCCCTCTCCGCCGCGGCACAAAAAAAGGACGCCGGTTGGCGTCCTTTTTTTGTGCCGCTCGTCCCCCTCCATCCCTGCGGGCTCCCGGTTGAGGGCCTGCCTGACGTGGGGGCGAAGCGTTGACCTAGTCGCGATAGACTTCGTCCAGGCGGTTCACCACCTTCGCGGACAGGGTGAGATCCTGCGACCACTGCTGGTACAGGTTGGAGGTCTGGAACAGGTCGCCTTCAGCGCGCGACGCCAGGATGCGCTCATCGCGCTGGGCGGCAGGCAGGGGTTCGGAGGCGGTGACGAGGGCGAATACGGCGCCTTCGCCCGTGGTCAGAACCGGGCCCCATGCGCCGACCTGCTGTTGCATGGCCTTGTACAGGGCGGCTTCACCGAACCCGAAGCCCGGAGCATACGCCTCACCCGACACGGAGGGAGCCGCTTCGCGGGTGGCCTTGCCGACGGTCGCAGGCAGGGGAGAACCGGCGGCGGTCAGCGCCACGATTTCGGCGCGCGCCTTTTCAGCCTCGGCGCGGACGGCCTCGAGCTGCTTCGCGCGGGCGAGGGAGGCGGCCACGGCGTCGCGGGCGCGGGCGAAGTCACGGCCTTGGTCATAGAAGGCTTCGCGTTGCAGGATGAACACGGCGTAGTCGTTTTCCAGAACCTCGGAAACCTTGCTCTTGCGCTCCGCGGGGCTGAACGCGAAGGCATTCGCGCCCATCACGTACCCGGACAGCGGAACGGGGGTGCCCTTTTCGAACAACGGCGTTTGCGACACCGTCAGACCGGCTTCGGCGGCCGCGGCTTCCAGACCACTTTTGGCTGCCTTTTCGCGAAGCTCCAGCGCAGCGGTCTTCACGCTGTCGAGGGTTTCGGCACCGGCGGTGATCGTCAACAGGATGTGGCTGACCGTCGCCTTCATTTCTCCGTCTTCCACGCCCTTGCCGTGCAGCGTGATGATGTGGTAACCGAAGGGGCTGAGGACGGGGGCGGAGGTCTGTCCGGGGGCGAGGGCGAAGGCGGCGTTCGCGAACTCGGGGACCCACTGGTCGCGGGCGGTGGGAGGCAGCAGGCCGCCGTTGTCGGCGCTGCCGGCGTCGCTCGAGTAGCTGCGGGCCATTTCCGCGAAGTCCTCGCCGTTCTCCAGGCGCTCACGAAGCTCCGCCGCGAAGTCGCGCATCAAGGCGGAATCTTCCGCGGAGGGCGTCAAGGGCAGGGCGACGTACGACAGGCGGGCGGCCGCCTCGCGCGACCAGAAACTGTCCGGGTTCGCCTCGAAGTGGGCCTTGAGGGCCGCCTCGTCGAAGGTGGAGGCATCCACCGCAAAGTCATCGAGACCCACGCGGTAATACTGCAGGGAGGCGCGGTCCTCGCGCGTGGCCAGCAGGAACGCCTCTTCGAGGTCGGTGCGGTGAACCTGGCTGCGGAAGATCTGCTGCAACTGCAGCTGGGGGATCTGCGCGGTCTTGAGCTGCATTTCGACCATGCGCAACGCCGGACGGTCGTAGATGGAATCCTGCGTCAGCCAGTTGCGGTACAGCAGATAATTCTGGGTGGAGTCGCGGAGGAAGAAGGGGATCGCCTCCGGGCCTTCGTACTGGGCGATGGTCGAAGCCACCTGCTGCGGGTTGCTGAGCAGCCACGCCTGCATTTCCTCCACCGTCGCGCGCAGCGAATAGGCCTCCAGCATGCGGTTGAGCAAGATGTTCTGCACACGGTACTGGAACAGGCTGTTGCGGAGCTGGGCGGACTGGGCGGCATCCGGCGCGCGGCCCGTACGGGCTTCCTCGCTGCGGATGTAGTTCTGGAGTTCCTGCTGGAACGACGCGGTGGAAATCTCTTCCCCGTTCACCTCACCCACGGCCTGGACCGAAGTCATCCCCTGATTCGAAGGAAGGTCCATCATGATCAGGCTGCCGCCGATCAGGACAGCGGCGCCGATGATGGCCCACTTCGATTGCTTTTTGACCCACATCATGCTCATGGAAACCTCACTACCCCGCGCAGGGCGGGTACGCGATCGTGATCGATGCCCGCGTCACACGACGGGGCAACCAGAAAGCCCACCGTGCTCACGGAGGGCATGAGGCGCGAAAAGTACCTTCCCCGGAGGGGGGGCGCAAGGTTTTAATGGGGCGAAAGGCCGGGTTTGGTGAGGGGGCGGACGCCCTTCGGGCGGGCGGGAAGGGGGCGGTCCATGAGGCGTGGGATCTCCGGGATTTGGGGAGGCGCGAAGGAAAGGGCGGGATCCCGCAACGCGCGGTTACATTTCAGACGCCATGAGCGCACGCCAGAACGGTCTCTCCGCAGTCTACGATTTCATCGTCATCGGGTCCGGGATTGCCGGATTATCCTTCGCCTTGCAGGCGGCCCGGCACGGGAGGGTGCTCGTGCTCACCAAGAGCCTGACCGGGTCGGGCTCCACGCAACGGGCACAGGGGGGGATCGCATCCGTCATTGATCCGGCGGATTCGCTGGAGCGTCACGTCCAGGACACCTTGGTCGCGGGGGCCGGTTTGTGCCGGCGCGATCGCGTGGAGATTCTCGTCGGCAACGGCCCGGCGGCGGTCCGCCGCCTGGTCGACTGGGGTGCGCGCTTCACCCGTGCCAGCGCATCCGCGCGGTCGCAGGGGCTGCCCTTTGATCTTGCGCGCGAAGGCGGGCACTCGGATGCCCGCATCGTGCATGCGCGCGACGGAACGGGGCGGGAAATCCAGCGGGCCCTGATCGAAGCGGTCCGCACGGATGCGCGGATCACCGTGCGCGAAAACATGCTGGCCATCGACCTTGTGACGGCCCGACACCTCAAACAGGGTGCGGGTGATCCGGATTCCCGCGCCGTGCATGGAGTCTATGCGCTGGATGCGACGACGAACAAGGTCGAAATGCTTCTGGGAGCCGCGACCTTGCTGTGCACCGGAGGCGTGGGTCAGGTGTATGCCTACACCACCAACGACTCGGTCTCCACCGGAGACGGCATCGCCATGGCCTACCGCGCCGGCGCCGCCGTGGAGGACATGGAGTTCATGCAGTTCCACCCGACGGCCTTCTACAACCCCGGGGCCCCGATCTTCCTGATCTCGGAAGCCCTCCGGGGCCACGGCGGCGTGCTCCGCAACCGCGAAGGCGTTCCCTTCATGGAGCACGCCCACCCCCTGAAATCCCTGGCTCCCCGGGACATCGTCGCCCGCGCCATCGATGCGGAAATGAAGAAGACGGGTGAGCCTTGCATGTACCTCGACATGACGGGGCTGGGCCCGCGCGCGGACTTGCGCAAACATTTCCCCAACATTTTCGACCACTGCCTGAAGCACGGCATCGACATGTCGACGGAGTGGATTCCCGTGGTGCCCGCCGCGCACTTCATGTGCGGAGGCATCAAGGTGGACGAGCATTCGGCGACGGAGCTCCCCAACCTGTATGCGGTCGGCGAAGTGGCCTGCACCGGCGTGCATGGCGCCAACCGCCTCGCCAGCAACTCCCTGCTGGAGGGCGTGGTGTTTTCGGAACGGGCGCTGGCCCGCATTCTCGAGACCGCCCCGGCACGGCCCTCGCCCCGCCACTTCCGGGCGTGGGACAGTTTCCGTTTGCGCCCCGCTCCCGAAACCGTGATTTACGCGCACTCGCTGGAGACGATCCGTTCCACGATGTGGCATTATGTGGGCATCGTGCGCAGCGATTTCCGTCTCGCGCGGGCCGCCGAGTTCCTGCGCGTGATCGGGCGCCAGATCCAGTCGGACTACTGGTCGTTTTCGGTGGAACCGGATCTGATCGAACTGCGCAACCTGACGCTGTGCGCCGAGTTGATCGTGCGCAGCGCCCGTCGCCGCCGCGAGTCGCGCGGCCTCCACTACAATGTCGATCATCCCGGGAAGCTGGCGGTCGCCCGGCACACCGTCCTGAGGCCGCCGCGCGCGCGTCCCTGACGCATGCCCGCGTCTTCGCTCATCGCATATGGGCTCATTTGAATTGGCACGGGCGTGGTGGTGGTTTCCCCTCATTCTGCTTCCCGGCTTGTGGATAACGGCGCGCTTGTACCTGCGCGGGCCCGTCACACACCGGTGGCCGGCCCTGCTTTCCGTCTTGACATGGCTGGTGCTGGCGCTGTGGGCGGTGTCACCGTCGTGGCGGATCCATCCTGAAGTGTGGCATCCACCGCTGGTGGTTCTGGCGGTGGACGAGCGTCCTTCCTACGCCGCGCTGGGCGCCCGTGACTCCGCGGAGCGCCTGCGCCGGGCCGCGCGCGCGCATTACGAGGCCCGCGGATTCCGCGTCATGGAAACCGCGTTTGCGGACCGGCTTCCCGGAGGACGCGGGTATCCCAACCTGCAGGCCGTGTTGCTGTGGAGCGACGCACGCGCTCCCGAACTGGAAGGCGCGCGCGCCTCCGTTCCGGTTTTTCCCGTCCTGGCGCCGGTGAGCACGGATGAAGTCCAGGGAGAGAGCGGGCTTCTGGCGATCCGGGGTGAGGGAGCGGGGGAAAGCGTCACGCTCACGGTCGAATGGCGTGCTGCAGGGACGGCCTCCTCGTCCTCCACGTCGACGGAGGCGCGGGCGGAGTTGCAGGCCGGTGGACAAACCGTCTGGACGGGAACCCTGTTCCATCCCGCGGATGTGAAGGCGGGAGAGCGCGTGACCAGCGAGGTGAGGCTGCCCCCGTCGGCGCGCGGGCTTCTGGAGGGCGACGATGCGCATCCTCTCCTGTTGCTGAAGCCGCCGTCCTCCCCTGCCGTCGCCGGGGGCAACCGGCATGCCGCGAACGACACCGTGGACGTGGATGATACGCGTTTGCACCGCATCCGGCAGGTGTTCGTGCGGCCCGTGACGACTCTGGAGGAACGCGGACTGATGGATGCCCTGCGGGAGGAGGCCCGCTTTGACGTGCGGACCGTGCCTCCCGGAGAGGTGGAAGCGCTCGCCGCGCGCGGCCGCGTCGTGGTGTGGGCTGCAGCGGCACGTCCTGCCGGTCCTGGCAAGCTCGACGCGCCCGTGATCCGTTATCACGGGGCGACGCGGGCCCGAAGCGGGACGCGGACCGTGATGTCCGGGCGGGAGGACGCACGCGTCGAGCTTGCCGCGAAGGTCGCCGCCACGTTGCCGCCAGGCGTGTTGCGACTGGCGGACCTGGGGTTCGTGACGGAAGCCGGGCGGGGAGATGGTTGGGGGCTTGCGCGCGGCGGTGAGACCGTGGAGCCCCTGGCGTGGGCGGTGCAGGACGGGCAACGCGGGCTGTTGTTCTGGCGTATGCGTGCCTCCGGAGAGTACGGATTGGTCGTGCCCGCGTTGTGGGAAACCCGCTTCCGCCCGGAGGCGGGGGGGGAGGCCTCCCGGTCGGTGTCCCGGATGACGGAGTGGGTCCAGGGAGCGGCGTGGTGGGTCATCCTGCAGCAGCCGGCGGAGGGAGACTCCGTGTCACCGCGACCGCAATACGATGACAGGGTGCCCGGAATGGAGCCGGAGAATCCGCTGGCCCGGCTGGGAACCGATGTGGAAGCGCTCATGCGCCTTGCCGCGCGCAACGGGGGGCGGATCCTGCAAGTTCAGGCCGGGATGCCGGACGAGGAAGGGCAGAGCGTGTGGCCGGAGCTCCCGGAAGGCCAGCTGCGCGAAAGCGGGACCCGCCTCATCGCGCTCTCACCGCCGCTTCCTTTCGCACTGGTGGTGACGAGCTTGCTCTGCCTGCTCTGGACATCGCGCAAGCGCCGTCGGCTGGACTAGGGAACCGGAACGTCTCTTGGGGCCCGTACGTTCCGGTGCGATCCGCCGGATCCGGCGGATCCGGCTTTCACCCTGTCCATGGCGTCCATGTACGCGATCACGTTTTCGGTAACACTAGTCATTTTGGAAAAAATGTTTCATCACGAATTCATCGTGATGAGCGCGGCCGCCGTTTTCGCTTGATCCTTCCGCACGCTTGATGTCGTCATCGCCCGGGTTCTTGCCGGACCCGCCCGCCTATTCCTTCACCCCTGTTAACAGGCGGTTTTGTCGTTTCAGTCGTCCATAAACGACCGAAACTACTGCTCAGCCGTGCACGTGTTTGAGGGGCGTTTCGGGCCGACTCCTTGTTAAGGCCCTGTTTTGACATGAATTATGCGAATTGCGGGGAATTTTCAAAATCTGTTGCATAGTTATGGGTAACCATGGTAGATTTTGGGTAATAAAGGGGAACATTCGAAATCCATGCGACTTGAATCTTTCATCGGAAAGGCGACGCTCGCGGTTGATACCGCGGGGCGTACGAACTTTCCCAAAGATTTCCGCAAGGTGTTGTCGGAAGAAAACCAGGGACAGGTGGTCGTCACAATCGGCGGCGGCAATACTCTCGCCCTTTATCCCCTTTCGGAGTGGAACCGCTACGTACAATACCTCGACAGTCTGGGGCGTGGAGCCGACGTCACGAAGTTCCGGACCCGCGTGACCGCGATGGCGAAGCTGTCGACCCTGGATGCCCAGAACCGCATCGTCCTGACCTCGGAGCAACTGGCCTATGCCGGCATTCGGAGCGAAGTGACGTTCGTCGGGGCGGGGCACTGCGTGAGGCTGTGGGCGCCTGAACGTTACGAGGCGGAAATCGCCAGCGTCACGCCCGAAGAAGAAACCACTTTCTCCAACTGGTATTGAGGCGGCCGTCATGACGGATTACCACCGCCCCGTGCTGGAACAGGAGGTGGCCGACTTTATGGTCCGCGATCCTTCCGGGTCCTATCTCGACGCGACGCTCGGCGGTGGCGGGCACACGCGCGCCCTGTTGGCGCGCCTCTCGCCTGAAGGACGCCTGACCTCGTTCGACCGTGATCCCGAGGCGGTCGCCCAGTGCCGGCCTCTGGTCGAGGCCGATGCGCGCCTGACCGTTCACCTCGCGCCCTTTTCGCGCATCGCCGACCATTGCGCTCCCGGAACGCTGAGCGGAGCCATGTTCGATCTGGGTGTAAGCTCCCATCAGCTGGACGCGCGCCAACGGGGATTTTCCTTCGAACCGGGCAGTCCTCTCGACATGCGCATGGGGCCCGATGCGGAGTCCTCGGCCCTGGAGTGGCTGCAATCGGTGAGCGTGGAGGAGTTGGCGCGGGCCTTTCATTTCAACTCCGATCTCGAAAAATCGCGTCCCTTGGCGCGTCGCGTAAAGGACCTGCTTGCGGCGGTCCCGACGACGGAAGCCCCCGGAAGCGAACTGCTGCGCGAGGCGGTCCAGGGTGTCCTGCGTCCGCGCGACAACGAACGAGCCGGTCTGCTCGCGCGCGTCTTTCAGGCCATCCGGATGGAGGTCAATCGCGAGGCGGACGAGATCCGCCTTGGTTTGAACGCGGCCGTGGAGGCCCTGGTCCCGGGGGGGCGGATCTGTGTGCTGAGCTATCACTCCGTGGAAGACCGCAAGGTGAAGGAAGTGTTCGCCGCGCTTGAAAAGGACTGTGTCTGCCCGCGGGAACTTCCGGTGTGCCGCTGCGGCGGCAACCGCCGTGTCCTGCGCAAGGTTGTGCGCCGCCCCCTGGAGGCGTCTTCTGCGGAGGTGGCGGCCAATCCTCGGGCCCGGAGCGCCAAGTTGCGCGTGATGGAGAAGGTATGAGCAGCGGGATCAAGCTGAGGCAGGTCTTCGTATGGATCGCCGTCATGGGCATCCTGGCCTTGCTGGCCCTGGGCCAGGTTTGGCAGAAGAACACGCATGCCGGGCTCTCGCGCTCCCTGGTGAAGACCGCCCGGGAGCGCGATGCGCTCGCCGCCGAAGTCCTTTTACTCGAAACGCAGACACGCGGCTTGCGCCAGTACTCGCGGCTTGAAGATGTGGCGCGCGAGCGTCTGGGATTGATCAAGCCCGGTCCGGCCGTCGTGATCCAGCCGGACGGTCAACTGGTCGCCGCCGCCGGTCCTGAAGAGGCAACCGCACCCGAAGGTTCGGGTTCGCTCCGCATGGCGCGCTTGAAAGGACTGTTCCGATGAACATGCGCCTTTCCGTGCTCGGAGTGACGTTCGCGCTGCTGTGGGCCGTGCTCGTTGCGCGTGTGGCCTACATCCAGGTCTTCAAGGCGTCCCACTATCGCGGGATCGCGGAAGGCCAGAGCATCGCGCGCGATGTGTTGCCTCCTGCACGCGGCGAAGTCCTTGACCGCACGGGCGCGCGCCTTGTGGTCAACATGCGCGGGGCGCCGTCCGGTGGTTCCGAGGCGGCCCGGATGGTTCCTGCATCGGTGTCTGCAGGCGGAATGACGCGTCTGTATCCCAACGGGCCGCTGGCCGGCCAGGTTCTGGGCATGGTCGGCCGCGACGGGTACGGCCAGTCCGGTCTCGAGCTCATTCTCGACCGCGACCTGCGCGGCACCGACGGATGGCGCTATACGCGGCGTGATGCGCGGCGGCGTTATGCGCCGGGCGCCTCGGACCAGATCCAGCAGCCTGTGGACGGGTTGAATGTTCGTCTCACCATCGACGCCCGCATCCAGTCCATCGCGGAACTCGCCCTGGAGCGCGGCGTGCAGAGAACCGGTGCCAAGTCGGGTGTCGTCGTCCTGATCGAACCTCGATCGGGTGATATCGTGGCGCTCGCCAACTATCCGCTCTTCGATCCCAATGCCTCCCGCGCACGCGCCAGCGACAACTGGCGTAATCACGGTGTCGCCATGGTCTACGAACCCGGCTCCACCTTCAAGGTGTTTACGGCCGCGGCCCTGATGGAAGAAGGCCGTATCCAGGCCGGTGACACCATCGACGCCGAAGGCGGTCGCTGGCAGATCGGCGGACAGTGGATTCGCGATACGCATCCCATGGATCGCGTTTCGTTCGCGGATGCCGTCGCGTACTCTTCCAATATCGTTTTCGCCAAAACCTCCACACGAATTTCGCGGGAATCCTTCTACAAGTATTTGCGATCTTTCGGATTCGGCATGAAGACGGGCGTCACCCTCCCTGCCGAGGAGACCGGCGTCCTCAAGCCGGTTGCGGCATGGAGCGGGCGGACACAACAGACCATCGCGTTCGGTCACGAAGTGTCCGTGACACCCCTCCAGCTGGCCATGGCTTTTGCGGCCATTGCCAATGACGGGACGCTGATGCGTCCCAGGCTCGTGCAATCGTGGGTCGACGGAGAAGGACGGGCGGTACGCGCCGAACCCGTGCGCTCGGTGCGACGCGTGTTGTCGGAGCGTACGGCGCATTCACTGCGACGCATGATGACCGGAGTCGTCGATTACGGGACCGCGCGCGATATTCGCCATCCCTATATTTCGATCGCGGGTAAAACCGGCTCTGCCCAAAAAATCAATCCCGAAACCGGACGCTATATCGAAGGCAGTTATTACTCCTCGTTCGCCGGCATGGCTCCGGCGGAAAACCCCGCCCTGGTGGCGGTGGTGGTCGTCGACGACCCCAGGAAGTTCAAGTACGGCGGCCAGGCGGCCGGCCCCATCTTCCGGGAAATTCTGGATCGCGTGTCCGAACGTGGCCTGGGGGGGGAGTGGCCCGCGCCGTCCCAGCCGGTGCTGGCAGAAACTCCGGCGCGTGCGGTTGAAGCCAGCGTTCCCGTGAAAACCGAGTTGGCGTCTTTCGGCGCGCGGAGTGCGACAGGCCGCAGCGCCTCAACCCGACCGGTCGCGGGTTCCGTCATCTCCCCCGCAGAAACGGCCGTCCGTCCGGATCGTCCCTCCATGCCCGATCTGCAGGGGTCTACATTGCGCGACGCGCTGAATCGTCTGCGCGCCCTGGGGATTGAGGTCGATTATGAAGGTGCGGGGCGCGTCCGCGAACAGGTGCCTGCAGCCGGCACTCCGCTGCGCCGCGGCGACCGCGTGCGCCTGCAGTTGGGGTGGTCGGGATGAACAGACCGGCGACATTCCACGAGTTGCTGCGTGCAGCCGGCCTGGCGATTCCCGACGGGATTGCTGACACGCGGATCGAAGGACTCAAGGTCGATTCCCGGACCGTTGAGCGTGGTGACGTATTTCTGAGTCTGCGAGGGACTCAGCTGGATGGGACTGTCTTTGTGGAGGATGCCGTCAGCCGCGGGGCCGCCGCCGTGCTTGTCGACCTCGCCCCCGTCGGGCAGAATGACGCCCCTTTCCCATCCGTCCGTGTCGCCGGGATACCGGTCCTTTCCGTCCCCTCCTTGCGGTCACATGTCGGTAACCTGTACGATGTCTGGAACGGCTACCCATCCCGTGCGCTCGAGTTTCATGGAGTGACCGGAACCAACGGGAAATCCACCACAGTTCTCCTGATGAGCGGGATCCTCAGGGCGGCGGGACGTCAAGTTGTGTCACTGGGTACGATCCGTTACCAGATCGGTCATGAAATTCTGGGCTCCAGCCTCACGACGCCTTCCACAGAAGCCTTTTACGGGATGTTGGCGCGCGGTGTGGCCCAAGGCTGTGATACCGTCGCCATGGAAGTCTCCTCGCATGCCCTCAGCCAGGATCGTGTGCGCGGTGTCCGCTTTTCCCGGGCGCTGTTCACAAATCTGACCCAGGATCACCTGGATTTTCATGCGGACTTCGAAGATTATTTCGCCGCCAAGAAGCGCCTTTTCACCGAATACCTGCTGCCGGATGGGGTGGGAATCATCAATCTGGATTCGCCTTACGGCGTCAGGCTGCTGCGGGAACGGCCAGGTGCACACGTGACGTTTTCCCGCGGTGAGACCGCGGCAGGCGGGAAAGCCGATCTCGTCCTGCGGGACGCGCATCTGTCGCTGGAGCGCACGGAACTCACCCTGGAACATGAGGGGCGCACATTCGTCATCACCTCACGCCTTGTGGGGGCCATCAATATCGAAAACCTGCTGGCCGCGGCTGCGTTCGGGCTTTCACTCGGGCTTTCGCCCGGGACCGTGGCGAAAGGCATTGAGGATGTCGTGGTTCCGGGACGAAACGAAGTGATCCGGCTGCCCAACGCATCGTTTGCGGTGGTGGACTACGCGCACACACCTGACGCGCTGGAACGGGTGCTGGGGAGCCTGCGGGCTTTGACCTCCGGTCGCTTGCACGTGGTGTTCGGCTGCGGAGGGGATCGCGACCGCGGCAAAAGACCCTTGATGGGCGGGATTGCGGAACGTCTGGCGGATCGGGTGGTTCTCACCAGCGACAATCCGCGCAGCGAAGAGCCGGAGCATATCCTGAACGGGATTCGCGAAGGAATGGCCAGCCCCGACGCTGCGGTGGTGATCACCGACCGGAGTGCGGCCATCAGGAATGGCCTGGAACATCTCGAGACCGGAGACTGTTTGCTGGTGGCAGGCAAGGGGCATGAGGATTACCAGATCCTCGGACAGAAGACGATTCATTTCAGCGATCAGGAAGAGATCGCGGCGTGGTCCGCCGGACGGGGGCCCGCCGGGGTGGGTGACGCATGCAGTTGACGTTACGACAAATGGCGGCGCTTTTGGGTACAGAACTCAAGGGCAAGCCTGACTCCCGTACTGCGAGGCGTCGGATCGAGATCTGTACCGATTCCCGCGCCATCAAGGGGGGGGAGGTTTTCTGGGCCTTGCGAGGCGAAGCCTTTGACGGTCACGCGTTCGTGGAGCAAGGATTTCAAAGGGGAGGGAGTGCAGCCGTGGTAAACAAGGAATGGATGGATCAGAACGGCACGCCCGCCCGCGTCTATGTCCCCGTTGGCGACACGCAGGAAGCCCTGATGGCGTTGGCCCGTTCTTACGCGGAACGGTTCCGGATTCCCAAGGTGGCCGTCACGGGAAGCAACGGCAAGACCACGACGAAGGACATGATTGCGGCGGTTCTGCGCAAGTCTGGCAAGGTACTGGCCACGGAAGGCAATTTCAACAACCACGTGGGTCTTCCCTTGACGCTTTTCGGTCTGCGTTCGCCGCACCGGTACGCGGTTCTGGAAATGGGGATGAGCAACCCGGGGGAAATTCGCCGGCTGAGCGAAACCGCAAAACCTGGACTCGCGGTCGTGACCAATATCGGGCTCGCTCATCTCGAAGGCATGGGCAGCCGTGAAGCCATTCGTGACGAGAAGCTTTCGATCATCGCAGGATTTCCCGGGGGACGCGGAACCTTGTTCCTGAATGTCGATGACCCGATGCTGTGCGATTTCCGGGCACCGGCCAAAACGCGCGTCGTGACGTTCGGCATTCAGCGCGGCCAGATCAAGCCATCCGACATAAGGTTGGGCCCTGACGGGTGCGCAACCTTCCGTATCGGACGGACGCTTTTTCAGCTTCCTGTGCCGGGTCTGCACAATGTTTACAATGCCCTCGCGGCCATTGCCGTGGGGCTGCATCTGCGCGTCCCCAAAGCGGCGATTTCGGCAGCTCTCGCCAGCTTCACTCCCCCGAAGTTCAGGATGCAGGTCCGCCACATCCAGGGCGTGACCGTGATGGACGATTGTTACAACGCGAACCCCACATCGATGCGGGCCGCCCTGTCCACATTGGCGGTGCAGGAAACTTCCGGTCGCCGCATCGCCGTACTGGGTGACATGCTGGAGCTGGGAAAAGACGCGGCACGCTATCACGCGGAGCTTGGTCATTACCTCGTGGAAATGGGAGTCGACGAACTTTACACCTATGGCAATGTCAGTCGTCACCTCAATCAGGCCGCTCGCAGCAAGGGGATGCCGCGACGTGCCGCCCATCACTATGCGGACTTCGACCTGATGATGGAGGATCTCTCGGCTTCGCTGACGCAGGGCGATACCGTTCTGGTCAAGGCGTCGCGAGGCATGCGTCTTGAGCGAGTGAGTGAAGGGCTGAAGAAAAGCCTCAAGGCCGGTACGCGGATCGGGATGGAGCGGGAATAACATGGCGAAAAAGGGTCTGAAATTCGACGTGCCGCTGTGCATCAGCGTGCTGATCCTCGTGGGGTTCGGTACGGTCCTGATCTACAGTTCATCGGCACCCCTGGCTTTGGTCAAGGGGTTGCCCGAGTCGTTTTATCTGACCCGGCATGTGGAGAAAGTGGTCGTCGGGCTGTTCGTGTTTCTGATCGGCATGCTGTTTCCGTACCGCCTGTGGAAACGCGCCGCAGTTCCCTTGCTGGCCGTTTCCATCGGCATGCTGCTGTACATCCTGCTGACGGGGGGGACAAATCTCAATGGTGCCAGCCGGTGGGTTTTCGGGATCCAGCCTTCCGAACTGGCGAAGCTTGCCTTGATCATTTTCCTTGCGTACCGGCTGGCGGAGAAAAAGGATCTTATGCATACCCTGGGCCCGGGGCTTGTCGGATCCCTGGTGGTGCCCACCTTCGTGATGTTGCTCATCATCCTCCAACCCAACTACAGCATGGTGCTCATGCTTGCCGGCATGACCGTGGTGATGGTCTATGCCGGCGGCGCCCGCCTCAAACACCTCCTCCTTCTTGGTGCCCTCGCCGTTCCGCTGTTGGCCACGCTGATGGTTTCCAGCGCATACAGGCTGCAACGGGTGATGGCCTTTCTTGATCCCAAGGCGAACACCGCCAGCGCCCACCAGAGCCTGCAGGCCCTGATCAGTTTGGGAAATGGCGGATTGATTGGAACCGGTCTGGGCGAAGGAACGCAGAAACTGGGATATTTGCCCATGCCCTTCACCGATACCGTATTCGCGATTCTGGGAGAAGAACTGGGATTCTTCCGGACTTTTGCCGTGATGGCCGTTTTTGCGGTGGTGATCTGGCGGGGATTGAAGATTGCGCGCGGGTGTTCCGACCGGTTCGGATCCTTGCTTGCCGTGGGGATTTGCGCCTCCATTGCCCTGAACTTCGTAGTGCACGTAGGCGTGTGCGTCAAGCTTTTTCCCACGACCGGTCAGCCCCTTCCATTCGTGTCCTATGGGGGTACGGCATTGATCATTAACCTGTTGGGCATGGGAATCCTGCTCAACATCAGCAGCGCCGCCCGGGAACCCCAAGTGCAGGCGCCTCCGCTGGTCTGGCGTTCGGCACGTCGCACGACGCCGCTGCGACCTTTTGTGGCAACGGGAGCTTCCCGTTCGGAAACGTCGGCTGTACGCATGGCCGCCACCCGGCACACGCGGAGTCTGGAGATTGACGCGCGCTCAAAAAGGAGGATCTCATGAAGCCTTCTGCGCGTTTACGCACTCTGCATTTCACGGGAATCGGCGGCTCCGGCATGAGCGCGCTGGCCTCAGTCATGCAGGACCTAGGGTTTTCCGTACAGGGGTCCGACAGAAGTGAAGGAAGCGTGCAGGAACGCCTGCGCGCCCGGGGCATTCCCGTGCTCCGCGGTCATGCCGCTGCCCATGTTGCGGCTGGATGTGATGCGTTGGTCTTTACGGCGGCCGTGGATGCGGATAACCCCGAACTTAAGGCCGCCCGTCAAAGGGGAATTCCGGTGGTACGCCGCGCAGACCTCTTGGGGTTGGTGATGAACCGGCGTCATGGGCTTGCGGTGGCGGGGACGCACGGGAAGAGCACCACCACGGGCATGCTGATCCACATCCTGAAGGCTGCAGGTGTCGATCCCGGCTGGGCGGTGGGAGCGGCCTGGAAAGGCGGCGAATCCGGCCACGCCGGCCGCGGCGAGTATTTCGCTGTCGAGGCCGACGAATATGACCGCGCCTTCCTGTCGCTGCGTGCCGTGTCCGCCATCGTGACCAACGTGGATGCGGATCACCTTGATTATTACGGCTCCCTTGAAGCGATCGAAGACGCGTTTGTCGAGTTTCTCAACCGTCTGCCTTTTTACGGGACGGCGGTGCTCAATGCGGAGGATCCCGGGATCCGCCGGATCTTCGATCGTTTGACGTGCCGCGTGCGGACCTGCGGTTTGATGGAAGGTGACTATCGGGCCAGGGATGTCACGTCCGAGCCCACGGGATCGCACTTCGTGATATGGAAAGGTGATGAGGAAATCGGCGCGGTGCATCTGAAGGTCTTCGGGTTGCATAACGTGACCAATGCACTGGCTGCGGCAGCGCTGGCCCTGGAAGAAGGGATTCCCTTCCCCGTGATTGCGGAAGGGTTGTCCGGATTTCCGGGTATGCATCGCCGCCTTGAGACCGTGGGCAGTCATCGCGGTGTGACGATCCTGGATGATTACGCCCATCACCCCGCCGAGGTTGCGGCCGCGCTTCTCGCCGCACGGACCGTGGCCAACGCCGGCGGTGGCCGTCTCGTGGTTGTGTTCCAGCCCCACTTGTATTCCCGCACACAGCAGTTCGCCGCAGACTTTGCGGAGGCCTTGCATGTCAGCGACCAGCTTTTTGTGCTCCCTGTCTACGCGGCACGGGAACTCCCTGTCCCTGGGGTGGAAGGCGCCCTCATCGTGGAAGAAGCGAAAAAGCGGGGGCACGGTGCGGCGCAGTTCCTGGGCCCGGAAACCGATCCCGTCGGCGTGCTTGCATCCTCCCTTCGCACGGGTGACGTGTGCATCACGATGGGCGCGGGCGATGTCGGCACATTGGCTCCTGCCATACTGGAGGCACTGGCACGATGATCTTCACCTCCCGCAAAAAGAATCGTCGCCGCAAGCCAGCGACCATGGCCCGGGGCGCGCGGTTGTTGCGGACGCTTCCGCGCCCGCGTTTGCCGCGAGGCCGCAAAGCCGTAGCGACCGTTTTGGTCCTGTTGCTCATGGCCCTGGCGGCCTGGCCGCTCGCCCGCGCCTACAGGGCCGGGTCGATTCTAACGGTCTCACGGCTCGAAGTCGCCGGAAACCGTCACTGGTCGTCTTCCCGTTTACTCGCGAAGGCCGGTCTGGAGATCGGATTGCGCGGCCATGAAATTCCGTTTCGCTCAGCGCGGAAAGCCTTGCTGGGACTTCCCGGCATCGAGTCAGCGACCGTCCGTTACCTGCCCGGGGGGACCCTGCGTGTGAGCGTCCGGGAAGCGGAGATTCTTGCTGTGAGAAAATCCGCTGGGGGATGGCGCGGGCTGACGACACAGGGCGACTGGTTGCCCCTGGCGGTCCATCTGACGGAGGACGTGCCGGTGCTGGAAGGCAGAAGTCTGTCCGGACGCGCCAGCGACCTCGCCGCATGGTTGTTCGATGTACGCCAGCACCATCCCGAGGTGTTCGCCGGCTTCTCCCAGCTGTCCCTGCGGCGAGAAGGGGGCGAAGCTGATGTCTACTGGCGCGACGGTCGCGTACGCCTGCGTGTGGACTACGGGTCCCGGGGAAACTCCTCGCTCGGGTTTCTCACTGAATTGATGCGGAGGGAGCAGGCGGGGTGGGCGGAAGGCGCCACCGTCGACCTGAGGATAGAGGGCTACGCCTATGTGCTGTAAGACGTTGAAGGGTATGAGGAGGCCGACATTCCGCCAGGCGCGGGTGCGGCATATCATCGGGAGGGTTTGCAATGGGTAGTCCCATCGTGGGTCTGGATATCGGCACCACCAAGATTGGCGTCATCATCGGCGAGGCCGGTCCGGGGGGAGAGCTGAAGATCGTCGGCGTCGGCACAAGCCCCAGCGAAGGGTTGCGAAAAGGCGTTGTCATCAACATCGACAAGACCGTCAAATCCATCCAGAAGGCGGTGGAAGAGGCCGAACTGATGGCGGGTGTCGATGTGGGATCGGTGTATGTGGGTATCGCGGGCGACCATATCAAGTCCATCAACAGCCGCGGTGTGATTGCGGTCTCCCGTTCTGACAACGAGATCACCAGTCCAGATGTCCAACGCGTCGTGGAGGCCGCGCGGGCTGTGGCGATTCCGCTTGATCGCGAAATGCTCCACGTCATTCCGCAGGACTTCGTGGTCGACGAGCAGCCGGGCATCAAGGATCCCGTGGGGATGTCGGGGGTGCGTCTTGAGGGTGACGTTCATATCGTCACCGGAGCGATCACATCTGTCCAGAATCTTCAAAAAAGCGTTGAAAAGGCCGGCTTGCGCGTTGCGGGGATCGTACTGGAACCGCTGGCGTCTTCCTATGCCGTTCTGGAAGACGACGAGCGTGAGCTGGGGTGTGCGGTGATCGACATCGGCGGCGGAACGACCGACATCATTGTCTTCGTCGAGGACAGCGTGCGACACACGGCCAGCATCGGCCTGGGTGGTCGCAACGTGACCAATGACCTCGCCATCGGAATCCGGACGCCGCTTGAAAAGGCGGAGGACATCAAGCGCAGTTTCGGAACGTGCCTGCGGGGCGATGCCAGCGACCACGAGTACATCCCCGTCCCCGGCGTCGGCGGCCGGGATGACCGCGAAGTCAGCCGGGCCGTACTGGCTTCGATCATCGAACCCCGCATGCGCGAGATCTTCACCCTCGCCTTGCGGGAACTGCAGAAGAACCATTATCTCGACACCCTGGGAGCCGGCATCATCCTCACGGGAGGATGTTCGCAGCTGCATGGCGCGGCCGAACTGGCGGAGCAGGTGTTCGGGATGCCCGTCAAGGTGGCCGCACCCAAGGGACTCGGAGGTCTTACCCACGCCGCCGCCAGCCCCGCCCATGCGACCGGGGTAGGGCTCGTGCATTACGGGCTTCTTCGTCGCGCCGAAGGCAAGGATGACGCCGAAGCCCCGGTGAACGGGCGTCTGGGCGATTTGTGGGCCAGGATCATCGATTGGTTCAAGAGGTACGTGTGAGATCCAGCAACAGCGTTAACCCCTCCACTCTTCATTCTTTTTCATCAAGGAGCGACTCATGATGTTCGAACTCGACAACAAGGATAAGACGGTCGCCAAACTCAAGGTGATCGGTGTCGGCGGTGCCGGCGGCAACGCGATCAATCGCATGATCGAAAGCGGTTTGCAGGGCGTGGAGTTCATCGCACTGAACACCGATGCCAAGGCGATGCAGAGCAGCAAGGCCGAGCTGAAAATCCAGATCGGCAACGAGCTGACCAAGGGTCTCGGTGCGGGTGGCAAGCCGGAGATCGGAATGAATTCCATGCTCGAAGACGTGGATCGCTTGCGCAACCTCCTGGAGGGTGCCGACATGGTGTTCATCGCTGCCGGCATGGGAGGCGGGACGGGCACAGGTGCCGCCCCCGTGGTGGCCGATCTGGCCCGCTCCATGGGCATCCTGACGGTGGCCGTGGTCACCAAACCCTTCACCTTCGAGGGTCGCGTGCGCGATTCCAATGCCGTCATGGGGCTGGACAATCTGCGCCAGGCTGCGGATACCGTGATCGTGGTTCCGAACCAGAAGCTCATCTCGGTCGTCCCGAAGGGAACCCCCATGAAGCAGGCCTTCATGGTGGCGGATGATGTGTTGAGCTCGGCGACCCGTGGAATCTCGGAAATCATTCTCAAAAACGGTGAAGTGAACGTGGACTTCGCGGACGTGCGGACCATCATGGCCCAGGGTGGGGAAGCGCTCATGGGGACGGGTCGCGCGGCCGGCGAGAACCGTGCCCAGATCGCCGCGGATCGTGCGATCCACTCGCCGCTGCTCGACAACATCAACATCACCGGGGCGACGGGGGTTCTCGTCAACATCACGGGTGGCGAAGACATGTCGATCGATGAGATCGATACGGCGATGAACTACCTGTACGAGGCCGTCGGTCAGGATGCCAAC
Source organism: uncultured Bifidobacterium sp. (assembly GCA_964416695.1). Lineage (GTDB taxonomy): Bacteria > Fibrobacterota > Fibrobacteria > UBA11236 > UBA11236 > UBA11236. The sequence goes on along the minus strand of CAYQFG010000032.1, from coordinate 3,516 downwards.
ACGAACATCATCATGGGAACGGTGGTCGATCCATCCATGGTCGACGAGATTTCGGTGACGGTGATCGCGACCGGCTTCGGGACTCCTCCCACAAAGAGCGTGCGGGCTGCGTCGGACATGTTCCGTGCCCGCCCGGTGTCCGCTCCCGGGGCCTCCGCGGCGTTCACGGCATCTGCGGATTCCGCCGCACCCGCGGCGTCCGTTCCGGAAGTAGAGCGCGTGTCCCTGCTGCCGCAAGCGCCCGAGCCGCGCACGCGCGCAGAGGACGTCCGCCCTGCGACGCCCTTCGCGCCCCAGTCCCCTCAAGGGGCCGGCAAGTCCCCCTTTGGCGCGCGCCCCCGCGCTTCGGCCTTCCCGCCGGCCTCGCCCGCGCCGCGTCATGCGGGGGAAGAGCGGTCTTCCATGCAGGAAACCGGTTCCGCCGCGGCGCGTTCCAACAACCTCTTCTCCGGGTTGTTCGGAAATCCCAAGGCTGACTCGGAACCCGATATCGATTACGAAACTCCGGCGTTCCTGCGCAACCAGGCGGACTGACGGGCAGGGTGATGATCCTGGACAGCGGGAATCCTTCGGGGTTCCCGCTTTTTTTGTGCCTCACGGGGGAACATGGGAACGGGTCCGCGGGGTGGCACCTCATGGCTTTCACCGCCACGCAGTATGGCATTCACGCCATTCGTCGCTTTTATGCCGCGGCACCCTGGGCCTGGGGGTAGATTGATGTGCATGCGTGCATGCTTTCAATCCTTGCCTCTCCTCCGGTGCCGTGCGGTGACTGTGGTTGCGGTCCTGTTCATTCTCGCGGGCGTTCCTTCCGCACAACAAAGGGTGATCGTCGAGGACTCGAGTCTGGTGGGGCCGGCATGGTCGGGGCACCCCGTTGACTTCGCGCTCGCGATACGGGGAGACAGCGTCTACGCGGCATGGTATCACGGAAACACCCGGCAGCTGGTGGTGGGCATGAAGGCTCCCGGGGCTCCGTGGCGCACGCGTCGACTGACGGGCGAGGCCGCCACCGTCGGATGGGACAGCCACAACTCCATCGTGATGACGATCGACGCGCAGGGATTGCTGCATGTCGCGGCCAACATGCACAATCATCCGTTGCGTTACTGGCGTTCCGATGTCCCCGGTGAGATCGACAGTCTCACGCAACGGACGCACATGGTCGGCACGCAGGAAGCCAGCGTGACCTATCCGGTCTTCGTGCAGGGGCCGGGTCGGGAACTCATTTTCATGTATCGTGATGGGGGGAGCGGCAGCGGGAATCATGTCATCAACAAATGGAATCCCCAGTCGGGAAGCTGGTCGCGGCTTTTGGGAACCAATCTGTTCCACGGCGCGAGTTCCAGCGGCACGCGCAGCGTTTACTTCGGCGACAACGATGCCGGACCGGTAGCCGGGCCCGATGGATGGTACCACCTGTTCTGGTTCTGGCGGGCGACGCCCGATGCGGGTTCCACCCATCGGGTCTCCTACATGCGTTCGCAGGATCTGCTCACCTGGCAGACGGCGACGGGTGTTCCCGTGACGCTTCCCGTGTCCTTTGACAACAATCCCGGCGTCATCGTCGATGACGTCCCGCAATTTGCGGGGTTGATCAACCGGGGACAGCTCGGCTTCGATGCCCGGAACAGGCCGGTCATCAGCTACCACAAGCATGATTCCACCGTCGCGGGTGGTTACACCCAGGCGTACAATGCCCGGCTGGAAAACGGAGCGTGGGTGATCCATAAAACCACCAACTGGCCGCATCGCTGGAGTTTCGGAGGACAGGGAAGTCTGGTGATCCGTATTCAGCTGGGACCCGTGACGCTTCAGCCCGACGGGCGTCTCACGCAGTGGTATTCGCACTGGGAACTGGGGCGTGGCATCATGGTTCTGAACCCTGCCACCCTGCAACCCGTCCAGATCCTGCCCGACGCCTACTGGCCGGCGGCCCTCGACACTGCGTACCGCCTCGTCAATGCCAGCACAAGCGGAAATCCCTTGCAGATGCAGGTGAACTGGCTGGGCGTGCGTTCATCGAAGGACGCGTCCGTGGTGCACGCGTTGCGCTGGGAAACGTGGCCCGAGAACGCCGACCAGCCACGGGCGGTCTCACCCGCGCCGGGACAACTGATGTATTACCGGATGCTCGACCCCAATGCCGTCTCGGTCGCGCCGGACTCCCGGCAGGCCTCACCCCCGGATCACAGGGCCGTTCCGTGGCTTCTGCGGATCCGCAGCGGCAAGGTGGTCATCTCCCGGGGCGGCCGGAATGCGGATCTTCAGGGTCGCCTCCTGCCGGGGGATCCGGTGACGCTCCCATAACGTGTCCCCGTGCCCGGGGCATGTCCCGTCCCTGTTTCCGTCGGCGTGTCCGCAAGGCGGGTGATCACGGCGGCGTTGCCCGCAGCCCGCGTGGCGCGCCACCGACTCTCCACCACCCGCGCCGCGGACTTCTACCTTTCAGGTCCCGATCGTTCCGGGGGCCCGTTCTCCCGCATCCGCACTCCTTCCCCTTCAAGACCCCACCGTGCCTCACACCGTTTCCTCCCAGCCCTTGCAACTATACGTTCACGTCCCTTTTTGCGAGAAAAAATGCCATTACTGCGATTTCGCCAGCTGGGAGAGCCCGGCGGTGACGCAGAAAAAATGGCTCGATGTCGCCCTGCGCGAAATCGCGCATGCAGGCCGCGGCGCGTTCGCGGGCGCGCGCGTCTCCACGATTTTCTTCGGCGGGGGCACGCCGTCAGTCGTCCCCGTGCGCTATCTCGAAAGCATCCTGGAGGCGTTCCGCGAACATTTCGATCTGTCCGCCGTCCAGGAGATGACACTGGAGGCCAACCCCAGCAGCCTGACGCACGACAAGCTCAAGGCCTGGCGTGGGCTCGGTTTTCATCGCGTCAGCGTGGGCGTGCAGAGCTTCCATCAGGACGAACTCACCCTGCTGGGACGCGTGCATACGCCGGAAACCGCGGAAGCGGCCCTGGAACTTCTGTCTTCGGAAGCGGCCTCCAGCGGATTGCGGTACAGCGCCGATCTCATTTTCGGCCTGCCCGGGCAGACCCCTGAGCGTTTTCTCGACAATCTCAACCGCTTGCTGCGCTATCAGCCGGACCATGTTTCCTTTTACGGCCTCACCATCGAGGAAGGCACGAAATTCGACGAGTTGCACAAGGCCGGGCGACTGACCCTTCCCGAAGGCGAAATTTATCAGGACATGTATGATCGGGGGGTGGCGCTGCTGCAGCAGCGCGGCCTGGCGCGGTATGAGGTTTCGAACTTCGCGCGCCCGGGACAGGAATGCCGCCACAACCAGGGGTACTGGAACGGGGCCGCCTGGCTGGCCTTCGGGCCGGGCGCGCACGGCTACGATGGCCATCGCCGCTGGATGAACCCGCGCCAGCTGGAGGATTACCTCGCCTGGGGCGATGCCGGTTTCGACGACGCCGCGCGCGAGTGGGATGTCCTCGACGATGACGACCGCCTCACCGAGGCGGTCTCGCTGGGCCTTCGTCAGGCGCGCGGCTTTTC
>CAYQFG010000031.1:10176-23400 GCA_964416695.1 uncultured Bifidobacterium sp. | reverse complement strand
CGGTTTCTGCATGTGTGGGAAATCCTTGCGGGTGCTTGCAAAAGACAGACAGTGGCGCAAATATAGGGCTGAGAACCGAAAAAAACACGAGGAAAACGCGCCCTGAAGAATTTTTCGGCCGGTTTCGAGAGGATTTTATGCTGTTTTGTCGCCCTGCCGGAGGGCCTGCGAAATGATTCACGACGAGAAGGGCGTCCCGTTTCCCGGTGGTCGCGAGGCGGTGCGGCGACCGCGGGAATGGTGTCCCTTGAATGGTGTCCAAGAGCGGGGGTGGAGGCGCGGGGGCCGTCGGGCGGGGGCGGCCGCGCGGTGAGGGGGAGGGTGGGGGGGCGGACGGGGGCTGTCGCCGCGCGAAACCAGCGGAAACACAGGGCGACCGCGCCGGATTCCCCGGAAATGCCGGAATCCTGGGGGGAGGGCGCCGCATGGCGCGCAAACTCAGGGGGAGTCGAGTGAAAAAACGAAAAATTGCAGGAGAAACGCGGGCGAAAAGCGTGAAATCAAGGTAAATGAAGGGGATTCGCAAAAACAGGCAAAAACATCTATTGATATTTTTATCCATTGAAATAGATTGGGGGCGATGGAAACGAGCGGGCAGGTCATCCCGTGGCTGGGAGTCTTTGCGTTCCCCGTGGCAGCGGGGCTTCTGAGCGGAGCCTCGCACTGCGCGGCGATGTGCGGCCCCATTCATATTTTCCTTGCCCGGAACGCCGGCGGGGCCAACCTATGGCAATATCATTTTGGACGCGTCCTGACCTATGGCCTGCTGGGAGTCCTGGCAGGCTTTCTGGCGTGGTCGACGCCCGTTCCGGGCATGGCGTGGGCCTGGGTGGCCGTGTACGCGCTGATGGGGCTCAAACTCGTGGGGGTGCCGTTGTGGCCGGCGGCCTGGGGCGCCCGCTACGGGAACTGGGTCCTCGCGAAGCTTCGCCCGCTGGGGCGCAACGACGGGGGGGCGCGGCGCCCCTTTCGACTCGTATTGCTGGGGCTGGCCGCCGGGTTTCTGCCGTGCGCCACGACGCAGGCCGGTCTGGCCTGGGCCGTGGGCACCGCGCATCCGGTCACGGGCGGTGTGGGCATGCTGCTGCTGGGGGCGGGAACGCTGCCGCTTTTTCTGGTTTGGCCCGGGCAGTGGATCGCCCGCCGCCTGCCGGGGTTCATGAAGCGCGGGAACTGGTTCCACGTAGCCCTGGGACTGGGGTTGCTGGCTCTCGCCGCCTGGAAGGTTTACACCCTGGCGTTCGCGCCGGCTCCCGCCTGCCACTGAAACCGGACGGAATGAAGATGCCGCATCATGCACGGAACGCGACACGTCGGCCCTGCGGGGTTTCCGGTTCGGGACGTGTCGCGGCGCGTGGCGTCCCCGGTGACGGCTTGCGTGTTTCTGATATTGTGGCGCGTGCGGGGGGAGTGCCTTCCGCACGCGCGCTTGTGTCGTCCTCCGCATTCTCCTTAAACCCTGAGGTTCTCCCATGACCCAACCCTCCAACAATCCCCCCAAAAGCGCTTTACGGGAATATCTCGTCCTGGCGATCCTGATCCTGGTCGGAACTCCGGTCGCGGTCTGGTGGGGATACAAGGACGGCAAGGACCTGGCCGTGCGCGCGTATGCCGACGAGCTCGCCGAAGCCGACGAAGACGAATACGAAGACGAGTATTACGACGAGGATGAAGAGACGGACGGAGCGGAGGCCGGAGCGCCCGAATCGACGCCTGAGGCGATCGCGCGCGGAGCGGCGGTTTACCAGGCGCATTGCGTGGCCTGCCATGGCGTGAATGCCGACGGTAAAGGCCCGGCCGCCGTGGCGTTCACGCCCGGTCCGCGCGACTTCACGGATCCGTCCGCCAAGTGGACCATCGGGCGCGAACCCGAACAGATCCATCAGGCGGTGTCGAAGGGCGTGCCCGGGACGGGCATGGCCGGCTTCGCCGCGGCCATGAGCCCCTCCGAATTGTGGGATCTCGTCCATTACCTGGGGAGCCTGCCGGGCGTCGCGAACGCCCGCTAGGGATCCGTCATGGAAATCCTGTTCGTACTGATCTTCATCTCGATCGTCCTGGCGGCCGGCTCGGTCGTGGCCTGCCTGGCGGCGATCCGGGGCGGCCAGTACGACGATCTGGAAAGCCCGCGTTGGCGGATGCTGTTCGACGACCGCCGCGCGCCCGACGGTCAGGACGCCGCCGGGATGAATGCGTCTCCGCCGGAATCGGGCGGTGGGCAGGGAAACATGTTGAAGCGTGATGTACACACCAGCGCGCAAGCGCAGAGGAGCAACCTCTTATGATCACCGTAAGGTATGACGAAAAAATCGTGAAATCATTCCTGATCGCGACCCTCTTCTGGGGGACGATCGGGATGGCGGCGGGCGTGCTGCTGGCCTTGCAGCTGGCTGACTGGCGCTTCAACTTCGACCTGAAGTGGCTGAGCTTCGGACGGCTCCGTCCGGTGCACACCAACGCAGTGGTCTTCGCCTTCGCGGGCAACGCCATTTTCGCGGGCGTCTATTACTCGATCCAGCGTCTGCTGAAGACGCGGCTGTACAGTGACACGCTGTCGCGCATCCACTTCTGGGGATGGCAGCTCATCATCGTGCTGGGCGCCCTCGGGTTCTTCTTCGGCGTGACCACGGGCAAGGAGTACGCCGAACTCGAATGGCCTGTCGACATCATGGTGGCGGCGGTCTGGCTGATCTTCGCCTGGAACTTCTTCGGCACGGTGGCCATCCGGCGGGAGAAGCACCTGTACGTGGCGATCTGGTTCTACATCGGCACCATCGTGACCATCACGGTGCTGCACGTGGTGAATTCGCTGGCCATTCCCGTGTCCCTGACCAAGAGTTATCCCATTTACGCCGGCGTTCAGGACGCGCTGGTGCAGTGGTGGTACGGCCACAACGCGGTGGGCTTTTTCCTCACCACTCCGTTCCTCGGGTTGATGTACTACTTCGTCCCCAAGGCTGCGGGACGCCCGGTGTATTCGTACCGTCTCTCGATCCTGCACTTCTGGGCGCTGGTGTTCCTCTACATCTGGGCCGGCCCGCACCATCTGCATTACACGGCCCTTCCCGACTGGGCGCAGTCGCTGGGCATGGTGTTCTCGATCATGCTGCTGGCGCCGTCGTGGGGCGGCATGATCAACGGCCTGCTGACCCTGCGCGGCGCGTGGGACCGTTTGCGCACTGATCCGGTTCTCAAGTTCTTCGCGGCCGCCATCACCTTCTACGGCATGTCCACCTTCGAAGGACCGCTGATGTCCATCAAGAGCGTCAACGCGCTCTCGCACTACACCGACTGGACGGTCGGCCACGTTCACAGCGGCGCCCTGGGCTGGGTGGCCTTACTGATTTTCGGCATGTGCTATTGGGTGATTCCACGCATGTGGAAGACCCCGCTTTACAGCGTGGCCATGGCCAACGCGCACTTCTGGCTGGCGCTGGTGGGCATCCTGTTCTACGTGGTGACCATGTGGGCCGCGGGCGTCACCCAGGGCTTGATGTGGAAGGAGTTCACCGCGGATGCGATGCTGGCTTACCCCGGCTTCGTGGAAACCGTCACCAAGCAGGTGCCCTACTACTGGGGCCGCGCGCTGGGCGGCGCCCTGTTCCTCATCGGCGCCGTTCTGGCGGTGATCAACCTGTGGAAGACCGCGCGGCAGGGCGGCCCCCTCGCCGACGAAGTGGTCACCCTGCCCGGTGAGGAGCCCGCGCGCGCGCACTCGGGCATCAAGATGCACTGGCACTCGGTGGTGGAGCGCAAGCCGCTGGCGCTGACGCTGCTTACGGTCGTCGTGATCTCCATCGGGGGCGCCGTGGAAATGCTGCCCACCTTCCTTGTGAAGGGAAACATTCCGACCATCTCCACGGTGAAGCCCTGGACACCCCTGGAGCTGGAAGGCCGTGACATCTACGTGCGTGAAGGCTGCTATACCTGCCACTCGCAGATGGTTCGCCCCTTCCGCGACGAGATCGCGCGCTACGGCGACTATTCACGGCCGGGTGAGTTCATTTATGACCGCCCCTTCCAGTGGGGATCCAAGCGCACCGGCCCTGACCTGCATCGCGTGGGCGGAAAGTACAGCCATCTGTGGCACCTGCGTCACATGGAGGACCCACGCCTGACGTCTCCGGGGTCGCTGATGCCGTCCTACGCCTTCATGCTGGAAGACGAGCTCGACCTCACCACGCTGCCCCGCAAGATCAAGGTCCAGCGGATGCTGGGCGCGCCTTACACGGAGGAAGAGGAGCAGAACGCCGTGGAGCTCGCGCGGGAACAGGCTGCGGAAATCGCTGCGGAGCTTGAGCGCGACGGCGTGCCCGGGCTCGCCGACCGTGAAATCGTCGCCCTGATCGCGTACCTGCAGCGTCTGGGGACGGACATCAGGAAGGGAGGCCTCTGATGTTGCGCCTTGTCATGGAAAACGCGGGGCTCGCGTTGTGGCCCGCGTTGTCCCTGCTGATTTTCTTCGGCTCGACGCTGGGCGTCCTGGTGTGGATCTTCCGCCCGGGATCTTCCGACTTCTACCGTAACCTCGGTGAACTGGCCCTTCAGGACAACCGCGGTGACGCACAACCCGATGCCGCCGCGGGAGCCACCCGGGCGGCGGCATCGCTCCACCCCAAGATTTCTTCGGAGAACTGATCATGCAACACAAGGATGAGATCCTCGATCACGGACAGGATTTCGATGGAATCAAGGAGTACGACAACCCGCTGCCGCGCTGGTTCCTGCTGATGTTCTACGGCAGCATCGTGTTTTCGTTCCTTTACATGGGCTATTACACGGCCAAGGGCCATGCCATCGCGCAATACTCCGGCAAGGGTGCGGCGCTGGCGTGGTCCGGAGCCTTGCTGGCCGCCCAGGTCAAGGAAGCCGAAGCGGCGCGGGGCGAGTTCGTGCCTCCCACCGGTGACGCGCTGGTTCAGTTCCTCCGCGGTCCCCAGAACATCTCGCGCGGGGAGGCCTTGTTCAAGGCCAACTGCGTGGCGTGTCACGGAGAGCAGGGACAGGGCATCATCGGCCCGAACCTGACCGACCGCTTCTGGATTCACGGCGGATCGCCGGAAAAGGTGTTGTATTCGATCGCGACCGGGTGGCCTGAAAAGGGGATGCCCGGGTGGGAACTGTCGCTGGGTACGGAAAAGGTGCACTGGTTGACCGCCTATGTCCTGAGCATTCAGGGGCGCAGCGTTACGAATCCCAAGGAACCCCAGGGAACGGAGGAGTGATCATGGACGGGAAATGTGGCGGGCCCGCTCTAGGCAGTGTGGAGACGATTCCGGTGTCCGGAGCCGTCTTCCGGTCCCATGTTTCCCGAACCTTGAGGCGCGCCCTGTCGCCTGAAACGGCGGGAGGTGTCGCATGAACGCTCCTGATCAGGTCCGCCCGACGGTGAATGACGCGTTGCGGCTCGGCGAGAACGAGACGCAGCCGACCATCGGTGAAGGCGGCAAGCGCAACTGGATTTATGCCCGTGAAGTGACCGGCTTCTTCACGAAGCGGCGGCACGCCGTTGCCTGGCTGTTGCTGTTCGTTTATCTCGGAGTCCCCTGGCTGCGCTGGCAAGGGGTCCCGGTGTTCCAGGTGGATGTCTTTTCGCAACGGCTGCTTCTGTTCGGCAACTACTACTACGCCCAGGACATCAGACTTTTCCTGCCCGCCTTTCTGGCCTTCATCGTATTCGTTTTTCTGTTCACGGCCAAATGGGGGCGCGTCTGGTGCGGGTGGGCCTGTCCGCAGACGGTGTTCCTGCAGTTCGTCTTCGCGCCCGTGGAAGAGTGGGTGGAGGGACGCTCCTTCATCCGGAAGGCGCGCGACCGTCAAGGCTTCTCGTGGGATTGGGCCTGGCGCAAGGTGGTGAAGCACGCGCTGTTCCTGGTGATTTCCGCGGTGATCGGCAATACGGCGCTGGCCTACTTCTGGGGCGTGAATAACGTTTTGTGGGCGTTGACGAATCCACCGTGGGTCAACCCCGCGGGTTTTGCGTTCGTGGTTTCGTTTACGCTGGTGTTTTATTGGGTCTTCGCGTTTTTCAAGGAACAGGCGTGCGTGATCGTGTGCCCTTATGCGAAGTTCCAGAGCGTGTTGCTGGATGAGCAAAGTCTCATCGTGGGGTACGATGCCACGCGCGGAGAGCCGCGCGGCAAGGCCGTGGGAGGCAAGCGTGACGGTCTGGGCGACTGTGTCGATTGCCGCCAGTGCATCGCGGTCTGCCCGACGGGGATCGACATCCGCAAGGGGGTCCAGCTGGAATGCCTGCATTGTACGCGGTGCATGGACGCCTGCGATGACATCATGAAGGCATGGAAAAAGCCGCCAGGCCTTATTCGCTACACATCGCTCGCGGAGCTCGCGGGCAAGGCCGCCACCGGGATGCGCAAGCGCCTGCTGGTCTATGGAGCGCTGATGGTCGGTCTGGCCTCCCTGTCGGCCTGGCTGGTGCTGACGCGACCTGATGTCACGATCGAGGCCGTGCGGAAGGGCCGTACACCTTATGAGATGATCGCCGCCGATACGGTGGTAAACACCTACACGCTCAACCTCCGGAATCTGGGTCGTGCCCGCCGCGAGCTGGAAGTCTCGCTTCCGGCCGGCGCGAACTTCGCCGGTCGGCACGACTGGGAGGGACGCCGCTATGCCATCGGTTCCGGTGAGCGAAGAAGCCTTCCCTTCACGGTGATGACTCCTCGTCACGAGTTTGTGCGCGGGCGTCGGGAAATGGACTTCGAGTTGAGCGACGGCCGCAAAACGTGGACATTCAAGGTGATGCTGGCGGGACCGATGGGAAATCCCGGAGGAAGCCGGAGAGGAGAAACACCGTGAGCGACAAGAAGGCCATACCCGCGTGGATGCTTTTTCTGGGAGGGATCGCCGCGCTCGGTGTGAGCGCGGGCATTTTCCTCGTGGTCGTGTCGGGCCAGAACCGGCATGTTCTCGTGCAGGACGACTATTATGCCGCGGGCCTGAAGCTGGATGAACACCGCGCCGCGGAAGCCGCGTTCGACTCCCTGGGCTTTGCCCTGTCGCTCGATTGGGAGGCGGGGGCCCTGGTTCTCGCAGCCGTGGCGGCCGATGGCGGGGATGCCACCCGCCGTGAACGCCTGACCTCGTACGACGTCATCGTGCAACTGCGCCGTCCCGACGACGGATCCGCCGACCGCGATGTCCCCCTGACGCTGGCGGCGGATAACCCGCCCCTGTGGGTCGCCGACGCTCCAGCCCTCCGGCGGGGACGCTGGAGCGTGCGGGTGCTGTTCCGGCAGAACGGCGCGTCGGTGATGGAACACGCTTTCAACCACTACGCGCCATAATACTCCGTACGATCCATGACCGCCGTGCGACCCCTGCGAGACCTCGCCTCCCCTCTTCGTCGGACGGCTCTTCGAGCCCGGGCCTGCGCGAGCGGGGCTGATCCCGCGCGGGTGCCCCGCGCGTCCTCCCGCCGGCGCCTGACTCTCCGGCCCCCCTGGCACGAAGGTACGCGGAGCCGCCCATGATCGCTCCCAACCCGGCCTCCACTGCCACCACCTGCACGCACTGCGGTGCGGACCTGCTCGGCGCGGGGCTTCCCGCCTTGCGGCCGGATCCCGCGACCGGTGATGCCCTCCGTTTTTGCTGTGAAGGATGTCGCGTGGTGTACGGGATCCTGGCGGGAGAGGAGGGCGGTGTCTATTACGACCTTCTCGACCAGTCGGGAACGCGCGCGCCGCGGGCCGGTCTCACGCCCGAGTACCGCGAGTATCTCGAAGGGCTCAAGGATCCGGAAACGCTGCGCCGCATCGGGCGGTGGGAAGCCGGAAGTCATGCCCTGACGCTGGAATGTCCGGACATGTCCTGCGCGGCCTGCGGTTGGTTGATGGAACGCGTGCTGGGTGAAACGCCGGGCGTGCTCGATTACGACGTCGACTTCGTGCACGGGGAGATGCACATCCGGTACGATGCGGGCGTGACGATGCTGCCCAACGTTCTGGAGACCGTGGGGGGCTACGGGTATGCCTTCAAACCCAAGAGCGCGGCCGCGCCCCGACCTGTGCTGGACCGGGCGGCCTGGATGCGTCTGGCGGTCGCCGCTGCGTGCTTCATGAACGCCATGGCGTTCGCGTTCGGGCCCTACATCGGTTTCGGACGGGGCATGAGCGACGAGTGGATCCGCGCCCTCGGGGTGTGGACGTTCATCAGCGCGCTGCCTGCGGTGTTCTATTCCGCTTTTCCGTTTTATCAGGGCGCCTGGAGAGCCCTGCGCGGCCGTGCCTTCACCATCGACATCACCGTCACGATCGGCATCATCCTGGCGTTCTCGGTTTCCCTGGCGTCCCTGTTTGACGCGGTGCCGTCCGCCAATGGACTGGGACATTTCAATTACGGAGATACGCTCGCCGGCCTGGTCTTCTTCCTGTTGCTCGGGCGTTACGCGGTGCGCCGTTTCGAGGGCGGTCTCATGCTGCGCAACCGCTGGCACGAGGCGCTGAGTCCCGACGTGGTCCGCGTCCGGGATCCGCAAGCTCCGGAAGGCGTGCGCTGGACGCCCCTGGAACAGGTGGAAGCGGGTGATCTGGTGGAGATTCCCGCAGGCGATTATCTGCCGGTGGATGGAACGGCCGACTCCGGCGAGGGGACTGTGGACACGGCCTTTCTTACCGGGGAAGACAGACCCCGCCCCTTCGGACACGGAGACTTTCTGTTCGCGGGGTGGCGGTTCCTGGGGATTTCCGGTGAAGGCAAGCTGGCTCTGCGGGTGGTGAATCCGCACGCGCGCACGCGCGCGGCGGGGTTACGGCGCTCGCTCGAGTCCCTCGTGGCGCGCAAGCGTCGCCGCAATGTGCGGCGCGAGCGGGTGGCGTTGGGCTTCACGTTGGTGGTCGCGACCTCGGCGCTGGTCGCTCTGGCCGTCCACTGGGCTTCCGGATGGGAGAAAGCGCTGGTGACGGCGGCGGCCGTGTTCATCGTGTCCTGCTCCTGCGCACTGGCGCTGGCCGTGCCCGTCAGCCGCGGTGTCGGACTGCTGCGGGCGCACCGGCTCGGCTTTCACTTTCGCGACCAGGAAACCCTGGAGCGGCTGGGGGAGACGCGGGCGGTGCTGTTCGATAAAACGGGCACGCTCACCTTCACGCGTCGCCGGCTGGAACGCTGGGACTGGGCGCCCGCCTTTTCACAGGACGTTCCGGAACGGGAACGCGTGCTGGGTGCCGTCGCAAGCCTCACCGGCATGAGCGCGCATCCCGTGGCCATGGCGTTGCATGCGGCGTTGACCGAAACCCGCGGCACCCTTCGGACTGGACGGATCAGCGACTTTGCGGAGCTCCCGCATTTCGGCCTGACGGGAACATGGACCTCATCGGACGGGGAGTCGCTGCGCCTGTGCGTGTGTCGCCATGAAGCCTGGAGGCGCAACCCCGAAGCGTTTCGGACCCAGGGATTGAGGGAACCCGGACCGGAAGATCTCCCCGCAGGCGTCACCCCCCAGTCCTGTCTGTTCGTGAACGGCAGGCTGGCCGCCTTCGCCGTCCTGGGGGAGGAAATCAAGCCGGGAGCCCGGGACTTGCTGGCCGGACTGGAGGAACGTTCCCGCGCCGTCCTGTTGTTGTCGGGCGATCATCCGGAGCGGGTGGAGGCGTTCGCGCAACGGGCGGGGTTCACGGCGTGGCGGGGTGGTCTGTCGCCTGAACAGAAGCAGGCGGAGGCCCGGGCTTTCCAGGCTCAACACGGCGCCGCGCTCGCGGTGGGTGACGGCTACAATGACAGCCTGCTCTTCGGTGAAGCGGCGGTTTCCCTCGCCGTGCAGGGCGCGGCCGGCCCCGTGGCGGCCGAGGCGGATGCTTTCATGACGACCTCGAATCCGGAGGCCATCCTGTCGCTGCTGCGGATCGCCGAAGGGACGCGCCGCAGCCTGCGGAACTGTTATATCGTGTCAGGCGTCTACAATGCCGTCGCGCTGTCTCTCGCCGTGGGAGGTTTCGTGTCACCCTTGATGGCGGCGATCCTCATGCCCATCGCGAGCATTTCCCTGTGCGTGACGGCCTGGATGACGATTCCGGGCGACTAGCGCGCCGCTCTCGGGGGCACGGGATCGCTGCCCCCCAACTCCCCCCATGCGCAGTGATCAGCGGGCCGTCCGTGCGGCTTTTTCCAGCTTCTTGAGGAATGCGGCGCGATCGGTGATGGAAGAGGTTTTTTCGACGATGCGTCCTTGGGCGTCCAGGATCACGATCAGTCCGTTATGGTCGATCTGGCCGTCTTCCTTCTTCGGCATGTACGTCACACCCAGAATGTTCGCCAGTTCACGGGTGTCGTCGGGGCCGCCGCGGAGGAGAATCCAGTTTTCCCGAGAGTACCCCATGCGGCGGCGATGATCGGCCAGCGATTCGGCGTCGTCGCTTTCAGGATCGAGCGTCACCAGGACGAAACCGGTCCGCGTGCGCAACGAGGGTGGCAGTTCGCGTTCCAGCAGTTTGAGCTGGCCGGTGAGCATGGGACAGATGTCGTCACAGCGACTGAAAAACATGGTGAGGACGCGCGCCTTGCCGTGCAGTTCAGCGAATCGAAACGGCTTGCCGCTGTCGTTCGTCCAGACGGTTTCCAGATGATGCAGTGAATTGTCGGGCAAGGGGGTGGCGGAGAGCGGCACCGCGAAAGCCGGAGAGAGACACGCCATGACCAGTGCCAGAACGGAAGGAGACGGCCAGCGGCGTCGGGTTGCGGTCTTCATGGGGGCGTCTTTCATGTGAAGGCGGAAGTTCAGTCGTCGCGCGCGCAACGGAATCCCAAGGCCGCGACGGTGTAATCGGGTTTCAGGCTGGCGCGGAAAGCCCAGCGCATATAGGTGGCGTACGGCGTTCCGGGCGACATGCGGGAAGCTCCGGCACCGCAAAACAAGGCATCGTCAGGTTCGTCAATGCGGCCGCGGCTGTTCACGCCCGCGGTGGACCACGCGTTGTAGTCGGACGTCCATTCCCAGATGACGCCATGGAGATCGCGTACGGCCTGGGCATGAACCGTACCCGTTCCGAACATAGGGTTGTTGTCGGATGTGGGACGGGAGTACCACGCCAGGATCACGCGCTCATGCGCCTGGGGGTGAGCTCCGGCAACAGCGGTGGCGGCGACCCGTTCCCATTCCGCGGTTGTGGGGAGGCGTTTGCCCTGATAAGCGCAGTAGGCTTTCGCCGCATGCCAGGAAACCATGGTGACGGGCACGTTTCCCGAACCGGGATCCAGGTCGCCATGCCAGTTTCGCAGATAGGATTCGTTGGCGAGCAGTTTCGGGATGCGCGATCGGGCATAGCGTGGATTGGCCCTTACGAACTCCAGGAACTCCGCAGCGCTTACGGCGCGTTTGTCGATCCGGAAGGCTCCGGTTTTTATCGTGAGCGATAAAGCCGTATCAGGGGCCTCGCCCCGAAACGGAAAAACAACGGTCCCGGGCGCAAAACGGGCCATGTCATCGGCCACGGCGGACGGTGCTGACGCAAGCAGTGTGCCGAGGAACAGGGGGGCGATCACCCTGCGGGGCGTCATGTGACGGACCGGACGCATGGCCCGCAGCGTCGCCGCGGGCCATGTCCCGAATCCCTCTCTGAGGGGAGTCATGCGCTTACTTGCCGTAACCGGCCTTCCGGGTCTTCACTTCTTCGATCGTCACGGGTTCCCCCGAGTTGCCGAAGCTGTTGCGGATGTAGGTCAGCACGGAAGCCACATCGGCATCGCCGAGACGGAGTGCCGGCATGATGCCGTCATACTTCACGCCGTTGACGGTGATGGGTCCGCTCAGGCCTTGCAGGATGATGTCGATGGAGCGTTGCTTGTCCGCCATCAGGTAGTCGGAATTGGCGAGTGGCGGGAAGGCGTGGGGGACACCCTTGCCGTCCACCTGGTGACAGGCGGCACAGTTCTGTTCGTATACGCGCTCACCGCGCTCCATCAGTTCGCCGCGGGTGAGTGATGTGGGAACCTGGGCCACGTCTTCGGCGTCCGGCATTGTCTGGATCGCACCACCTTCCGGACGATACGTCAGGTCGCCCTGCTTGCCGGAATAGATGCGCTCGTTTTCCGGACCGGTGACCTTGAGCATGCCGAGCGCGCCTTTGTTGAAAGCACGGAAAATGGAATGATCGACGAGTACGTAAGTGCCGGGGACGTCAAGACCGAACTCCACCATGGCCGAGCCGCCGGCGGGGATGAGGGTGGTCTGCACGTTTTCCTGGTTCACGGTGCTTCCGCCTTCTCCATAGACCTTGTCGAAAATCTCGCCGATCAGGTGAAACGAGGAAATCAGGTTGGGACCGCCATTGCCGAGGTACATGCGGACGCTTTCCCCCACCTCGGCGGTGAGCGCCTTGTCATCCAGCAAGGCTCCCACCGAGCCGTTGAACACGACGTAATCAGGCTGCTCGCGGATGGCTTTTTCCATGTCGAAGGGCTGGTGGCCGGGCTTTCCATGCTGGCCACGGGTGTAAAACTCCGACTGCATCACATAGAACTCCTTGTCGACCTTGGGCAATCCTTCCTTCGGTTCGACGAGGATCAGTCCATACATGCCGTTGGCGATGTGCATGCCCACGGGAGCCGTGGCGCAGTGATAGACGTAAAGGCCGGGGTGCTTGACCGTAAACGAGAACACTGACGTGTAACCGGGAGCGGTCAGCGAGGCTTCCGCACCTCCGCCCTGACCCGTCACGGCGTGGAGGTCGATGTTGTGGGGGACCTTGCTGTCCGGGTGGTTGTGCAAGTGAAATTCGACGAGGTCGCCTTCGCGTACCCGGATGAACTGTCCCGGAACGCTTCCGCCGAACGTCCAGAAGGTGTATTCGACTCCGGGGGCAAGTTCCTTGACGACCTCCCGGACCTCCATGTTCACGATCACCTTGGTGGCGTGCTTGCGGGTGATAGGGGGAGGAACCTCAGGAGCATGGGTCAGTATCGCTTCTTCTTCTCCGCGGATCGTTTCAAGCTCTTCGGAAGCACCACGATCTTCCCTCCCGCACCCCGCCAGCAATGCCGCGCCTAAAAGGAAAACGAATGGAAGTGTGCGCAGGTATTTGCGGGAGTGCATCATGTGTCTTGCTTTCATGGTTTCTCCGGGTGGGTCGTTTGTGGGAGTAGAATCCTGCGGTTTTCTGGAGGGCTATAATCCCCTGCAACGAGCAGGACCAATAGTGTTTCCCTCTCAACAGCTCCTATTTCCTCTTATTATATCTACCACGGCATCGCAGGGAATGCAACGGATTTTCA
>CAYQFG010000031.1:0-10076 GCA_964416695.1 uncultured Bifidobacterium sp. | reverse complement strand
GCGAATCCGCGCAAGTGGTCTTCCACAATGATTGCGATCAGGAACCCGAGGGCCAGAAAGGAAAGGTGGAGAAGGGTGCCGCCGCCCAGAAAGAGGGCAAGCAGGCGGGCATCCTCCATGTCCTGCAGGCCGTACCAGACAGTCGGAATGCCGATTCCCAGAATGAAGGCTGAGCAAAGTGTGGTCCCGAGCGCGACGGCTTGTCCGGACATCAGTGCCCGCCGGTCGATGGGCTGGGCCAGCATGAGCTCATGAAAGCCGCGGGATTGATGGAAGTAGAGGACTCCGAAAACGAGGGAACACAACGGGGCCAGAAACAGGACCAGGCTGAGTAAGGCGCCGATGCCTGAGGAGGTGTTGGGGGCGTAGGCCATGATTCCGTAACCTGCCGCCAGATGGAACAGGAAGTATGCCGTTATAAACCGGCTGCGCACCAGATCGCGCAGGCAGAAACGCATGATGATGATCATCGGAGCCCCTCCTCAAGCAGTTGCGCGATATGGTGCTCGAACAGGGGGAGACTGGTGCCCATGCCGGGCACGTCGCGGGCATGAAGATGCTTCGCCTTGCCATCCTGGAGAAACACCAGATCGTCAGAGATCTCCCAAAGGTCGTCAAGCCGATGAGTTGTCAGGAGAATCGTTTTTCCCATGGCCTTTTCCGCGCGCAAGGCGGTCATCAGCAGGATGCGGGAGGCGGGGTCGAGGCTGGCGGTGGGTTCATCGAGCATGAGTACACCCGCATCGAAGGCCAGCGCCAGTGCCCCATTGACCTTTTGCTTCATGCCGCCGGAAAGCGTCTTCCATTTCTGGTCCAGAAATCCCGTGATTCCCAGCTTCATACCCGGAATCGGGTCGGCATCCCGTCCCCTCACCCTTTCCACAAGTTGCGTGATTTCCCGTACGGTCAGGTTCTCCGGAAAACCGGGGGATTGGGACATGTATCCGATGTGTTGCCTGCTGGCGGTGCCCTGTCGGCCATCTACCCCCAAGACGCGAATGCTTCCGCTGTCGGGCACGTGCAGACCGAGCAGGCATCGCATGAGCGTTGTTTTGCCGCATCCGTTCGATCCCAGGATGGCCATGACCCGTCCGGGAAAGGCTTCGAGATCCAGTCCCTTCAGGACTTCCTTCTTGCCGTAACGCTTGGAAAGGCCCGTGACGCGGAGAGAGGGCATTGAAGAAGAAGTTGTCATGTCCCGGATCCTTTTTTTGTTCCCCGGCCTTGACCGACCGGCATGCGGGGCGCGGGATCCTCCAGGGACGCCGGTGTCAAGGTCGGGAAAAGTTTTTCCAGGAGGTTCAGGACCGTCACGAAATGGCTGCGAAGAAGCGAGGCGGCGGGAGGATGGTTCTGCAGCAGGGACGGGAAAAACTCGACGGGACGATGCGGAACATCACCGGTTCCGTCGCGGTCTAGATCCCACCCGGCATAGCGGTCCCAGAAGTTCCGGACAAAGGTGTTCGTGTTGTCAGGGCTTGGATTGTAGGCGACATCGAACGTGTTCGCCTGAAAAACGTTGTCTTCGAAATGGTTCCGGTCGCTGTTCGCCAGGATTCGCAAGGCCCAGCCGTTGTGGCGAAACATGTTGCCCCGGATGGTCAGGTCGTTGCTTCCCTCCTGGAAGATCGCGACGGTGTTCCGGTGAAAGACGTTGTCCTCGATCGTGCTTGCACGCAGCGACTTGAGCAGGAGACCGTAGCTGGCTGGTCCCCAGTTGTGCTCGAAACGGTTCCCGCTCATGTTGACGCGGTCCGAATACATGACGGCGACGCCGGCGCCGTTGCGCCGGAAGGTGTTGCCCCGGTAGGTGTTGTCGTGGGCATACATGAAATGCAGGCCGTAGCGGGTGTTGAGTTCACAGGCGTTGGCGCTCACGTTTGAATGGCCCGTAAACTCGAGGTAGATCCCGTCCCGGTGTCCCCTGACCGCATTTCCGGTGATCGTGATGCTGTCGCTTTTCCAGAAATGCAGCCCGTTGCCATTGGCCAGTTCTCCCGTGCGCATGCCTTCAAGGACGTTGTCGCGGATCACCGAGCCGACAGCCCGCAGCCCGTATACGCCGAAGAAGGTGTTTTCAAACCTGCTGTTCCCGATATGGGTACGACGTGCCTCCATGATCCACACCGCAGCATGCTCCCGCAGGTGGTTGACGCCCACGTTCCGGAAGGTGAGGTACGAAACCGAAACATCGTCGGCCCGGATTTCCAGAATGGTTGGCCCGCCGCCCGCGTCCAGAACCGCACCGGATTCGCCCCGGATGACGACGGATTTTTCGACGACCAGACCGTTTTCGGGGTAATGGCCGCCCGCGATGACGAGTGTGTCCCCGTCGCGGGCGGCGGCAAGCCCCGCCGCGATCGTGGCATGGGGGGTTCCCGGACCTATACGGACCTGATGGCCGAGGGCCATCGTGGACAACAGGCAGGTCAGTAAGAGGCTGGACAGGTGGACGTTCATGGATGACCCTACCGGCCCCGGAGGTCTTCCCACGTCATGAGGTCACCGCCCAGCCGCGCCTGAAAGGCGCATGCCGAGTCTCGCGACGCGAAGGCCGCAAGACCGCCGCCCATGGGGCTCTGGATCCGTTCACTGGACAGGTAGAGGGCCGACTGCGCGGCAAACAACGGACTGCCGGGCAGGCTCCGGTCGGATACGAATACGTTTTCATCATCCGTGAGCCGTGAGCTCTGGATGTCCGCGAGCAGGCATTCGATGGCGTCGAATTTGAGAACCTTGCCGGTGCGGGTGATGCGCTGCGCCGCAAAGCCTTGTTCCATCAGGGTCATGCGGCAGTGGTGGCAGGCGTCGTCTCCCCAGAAAATCGGGGCGGGCTCGCGATTGCAGGCGACCAGCATCACGACGAGTAGCGCGATCGTCATGTAACCGTTACGTCCCGATCCCGGAGGGCGGGCCTCGGGGGGCCGGTGGCGGCGCCAGGCCAGCAGGGCCGCGACGGCGATGAGAAGTCCCGCCAGGAAAAGAAGCAGACCGCCTGCGGCCGGCCACGAGGTTGAGACGAAGTTGAGGAGAGTGGCCTTGCCGATCAGCGGAGGCTGGTAACTTGCGCCGGGAACCTTGATGGCTGCGGTCGGGTCGAGGTTGTGGCCGTAGTCGTACTCCCACAGCCAGAAATCCACCAAGCCGGTGATTCCCGCCGCCGCAAGCGATGCCAGCAGCAACGTGACGGGCCAGCGACCGGGCCGCATGGCTGTGAAAAGGCATAACAGTCCGAACATGAAAATGAGCGGGCGCATGATTTTCAACTCGGGTATGGATGTTGCGACGATCGGCTGCATGCCGATGTAGTGGTTCAGCTGGTTGATGATGGCGAGGTCGTGCGGATTTTCCCCCGTGAGGGTATGGGCCCAGATCAGCATGCCCATGCCCTCGGGATACTGCGGAGCATCCAGTGTGATACGCCAGAGTGGCAGGAAAGGGGCGGCGAACAAGGCCGCCGCCGCCAGGACCAGAAGGAGCGAGCGGAGGGGGGCGGTGTCCCCCTCCAGTCCTCGCGCCGCGCGTACGGATGATGGCGTCTTGTCCGGTGTCATGGTGTCCCGCTATTTCTTTTTGCCGGTGGGCTTCACGCCGCCTGTCGAGTAGGTGAGGGGCACCTGTTCCCCCGGCGGGGAGATGCGGATGTATCCCTGCATTTCCTGATGCAGCGCCGAACAGAAATCGCTGCAGTAGAACGGAATGATCCCGGCCCTGTTGGCGACAGTCATCAGCGTGCGCGTTTGGCCGGGCATGATCAGAAGCTCGGCGTTCTGGGCGCCCATCACGGCGAATCCGTGCGGCACGTCCCAGTCCTGCTCCAGGTTGGTTACGTGCCAGTAGATGGTGTCGCCCACGTTGATGCCTTCGATGTTGTCGGGCATGAAGTGGCTTCTGATGCTGCTCATGTAGACCCTGATGACTTTTCCTTCACGGGTGACCCGTGCCTCGTCTTCGCTTTTGATCGCACGGGGGTGATGGTTGTCCGCGAGATTGAACATTTTCAGGCTGTTGGGGGCCACCCGTTCTGCCGGGATTGCCTGTGCATAGTGCGGTTCGCCATGAGTGGGGAAGTCCAGCAGCATCCTCATCTTGTCCCCGGAGATGTCGATCAGCTGGGCGGAATGCGCCAGCTCGGGTCCGGTCGGCAGGTAGCGGTCCTTGGTGATCTTGTTGAGCGCGACGAGGTACTTGCCGTGAGGCTTGCGGGTATCGCCGCCCGGCACCATCAGATGCCCGACGCTGTAATACACGGGTATGCGGTCCAGGATTTCCCATGTGCCGAGCTTCCACTTGACGATTTCGGATGACAGGAACATGGAGGTGTAAGCGTTGCCCTTGCCGTCGAACTCCGTGTGAAGAGGCCCCAGCCCGGGCTGGTCGACGACCCCGGCGAGCACGGACTCGTACTTGAGGACGGGAATGCCTTCGACTTCGCCGTCGTAGGACTTGTCCTTGATGGCCTGGATCATTTTTGAGAACGAGTGAACCGGGATGGAGCTGGACAGCTTGCCTCCGGCGACGATGTATTCTCCGGTGGGGTCGACATCCACGCCGTGGGGGGATTTGGGGGTGGGTAGATAGAACACCACGTCGGTGCAGGCGGAGGGGGTCAACATCGTGACCTTGCGCCTGACCTCACTGTGTGCCGTCTGGGTGCGCTCATCCATGACATTGCTGTAGTGAAGACCATCCACCAACTGGCCCTTCCCTTGGGCAACGCACTCTTCGGCGCGCTTCCAGTGAACGGCAGTGACGAAATCCTTGTCCAGTTGCGAGGCGTTGACCTCCTTGAGCGTGTGCGCCCGCTCCACGTTGTATGTGGAGAAGAACACCCATTCACGCGAAGGCCCCTTCCCGGCGCGGGTTTTGTCATAGTCGAAACCGGGAAGAAGCAACTGGAAGGCCACGGCCATTCGGCCGCTCTCCTTGTCGACTGAAATGAAGGATTGCGCCCCCCGGAACGTCTTGCCGTGGGTTTCGATGGGGACACTGGCCTGGGGTATGGGAATTGAAAAGCGGGTTCCGGCCACGAGGTATTCCGTGTTTTCCGTAAGATACGGGGAGCTGTGGTTGCCCGCGCTGTTCGGGATCTCGAGCGTCTCCACGGTTTCGAACGTGTGCAAGTCGATACGCGCGATGCGCGGGGTGTTGTTGCCGTTGATGAAAATCCACCGGCCGTCCTGTTCCCCGTCGGTCAGGGAGAGCTGGGGGTGATGCGCATCGTCCCACGGCACAAACCCGTAGCTCGTGTTCAGAAGCGGTTTGGTTTCCTCGGAGTATCCGTATCCGTTTTCCCCGTTCTGTGAGAACACGGGGATGACCTTCAAGGTCCGTCCCGACGGCAGGCCGACGACGGAGAGCTGTCCGCTGAAACCACCGGAGAAGAATCCGTACATCTCGTCATGCTTTCCGGGAGGCACGTAGACCTTGCTGGCCGCATCGGGGTCGAGGCCGGGGGCGTCCTTGCCGCCGCGCCGGTTGCATCCGGTCGCCAGGATCATCGTCATGCCCAGCAACAGAAGGGGCCACAGGGCCGCCCTCGGGATCATCATGCGGGGGTTTATCGTACTCATTGTGATACTCCTTTTCGGGGGTCGAGTTTTATTCGCCAACCAGTTTCATCACAGTCATCGTCAGCCGTCTCACCAGAACATTTATTCGCGTGCTTCTCCATCAAGCTTGCGGAAGTATTCGAGGATCGCCCTGGCGTCCTCCTCCGTGGCGCTCACGGACATCTGGGTCATGTACTCCGCCAGCAACGCCTTCGCGACCGGATCCTTCTGCGTCATTTCGACGGGGTTCACGATCATGTTCATGATCCATTCCGGAGTGCGGCGCTCCGTGATGCCCGCGATGGCCGGACCGACATAACGCTGATCCAGCTTGTGGCAGGCCGCGCACGTCCCCGAGAAGACGGCTTCACCTCGCGCCGCGAGCTCCGGATCCAGCGGGCCCAGCTGGACCTTTTTGACGGGTCCCACGCCCCGGTCATCCGCAGCGGTGCTTGCGGCTTCCCGGGCGTTTCCTCCTTCGGTCCGGTCATCGCTCCCGCAGCCTGTGAGGCCCAGAAGCAGTGTGAAACCGAGCGCCACGAGGCTGAGACTGCCGGTTCTGATGGGGTTGTTCGCGTATGTCATGGTGACTCCTGTCGCGGTGTTTCTATGGACATATTTATCCATTAAAATGCTTCGGGTCAAGCGGTTTCTCCGGTTTTTTTTCGGGCCGTTTCCGCCTGCGGCCGGCGGTGGCGGGAGGGAGCTGAGGTGCGCCGGGGAGCGGTCGGAGCGGAGGCGTCCGCACGCGAATATCCCGAATTTCAGCTTGTGGAAATCAGAAGATATGGCTATCCATTAAGGAGTCTTCCCAAGGAGATCCCGCGGACCAGAAGGACGAACCCATGCTTTCCCTTTCTCTCAGCAACACCGCCGAATACGCTTTGCGCGCCATGACGATGCTTGCCCTTGAAGCGGGAAGCGGGGCCATCAACGCCCGCGACCTTTCCGGCAAGACGCGCGTGCCTGTGCACTACCTGAACAAGATCATGAACAGGCTGGTCGAAGCGGGGCTGGTGACCAGCGCCAAGGGACACGGCGGAGGGTTCCGGCTGGGCCGGACGCCTTCGCGGATCTCGTACCTCGACATCCTGAAGGTGATGGGTTACAACTTCGAGACGCGCCAGTGTGTGTTCGGCTGGGAGGCGTGCCGGAACGACAGGCCGTGTCCCATGCACGAGTCTTGGAGCAAGGCGAACGACAACTTCGTGGCATGGGCGCGGGAAACCACCCTGGCGTCCCTGCGTCGCTCCTCCTCCGCCACGCCCTGACGACGCCTTCGTGCGCCAGCATGCGCGCCCATCCCTCCCGGCGGTCTGCCCCCCCGGCTCCGCAGGAGCCGCATCCCCCCCGGTACAAGCACAAGCGGGCGGACCACGGCAACCGACGGTCTCAGTCCGCTCTCGTCACCAGGGAACCCTGTCGGGTCCCCCGGCGCGCGAACTCGGCCTTGAGTGCGTTCAGGAGCGCATTCTTGTCCCGGCACCATGAGGGCGCCACGAGCAGCGGCGGGGGGGCATCGGCCGTGAAACGCTGGATGCCCACATCGACGGGTGTGCGTTCGAGTACGTCCGCCAGGCCCGCGACATACTCGTCCCGCGTCAGGGGGAGGTATTCGCCGGCCGCGTGCTGCGCAGCCAGACGGGTTCCGCGGACCACATGGAGGGGGTGGATCTTGAGGGAGTGGTAGCGCCAGGCGCCGAGGGCGCGGGCAGTGGCGCGGTAATGTGGGGGGCCTTCGCCGGGCAGACCGAGGATGAGGTGCACGCACAGGTCGAAGCCGCGCCCCGCACACAGGTTCATGGTCTCCGAAAACTCGGCGAAGGTGTGGGCGCGATTGATGCGTTGCAGGGTTTCATCAAAGGCGGATTGCAGGCCCAGTTCCAGGCTGACGTACGTGCTGCGCGCGAGGTTTTCGAGCAGGTCCGCCACGGCGGGGGTGACGCAATCAGGGCGTGTCCCGATGGCGATGCCGACCACGTCCGGAGCGGCCAGGGCTTCGCGATACAGACTCTCAAGCCGTTCCACGGGGGCGTATGTTCCGGAGAAGGCCTGAAAGTAGGCGATGAAGCGCTGGGCACGCAGGCGTTCGCGCATGAAGGCCGAGCCGTCGGCGAGTTGCCGGGAGACGGGCGTGGCGCGCTTGCCGGCGACGGGGGAGAAGCTGCGGTTGTCGCAGTAGGTGCACCCGCCGCGCGCCTTCGTTCCGTCGATGTTCGGGCAGGTGAAGCCGCCGTGCAGGGGAACCTTGCGGACGCGCACGTTCGTGAATCCCCGGGCGGCGAGCAGCCGCGCATACGGCGTATAGCAGGTGTCCTGCACAGGCGCTTATTTTCCGTCGCCGGGAAACCGGACCATCAGGGCGATGAAACGGCGCGTCCACAGCGCCATCCCCCCCAACGCGAAAGCGGAGGCCAGGGCAAGATGCATGTTGCGCTCACCCGTCCAGATTTCGGTGGAGACGCGCGTGGCGGCGGCCAGCACGACGAGCCAGCCGAATGCCAGGACTGACTTGCGCGAGGACTCCAGCAGGCCCAGTTTGCCGCCGTGGGCGGCCAGCACGCGCGAGGCGACCGAAAGCGTCAGCCACAGGATTCCGGTGATGAACACGAGGTGTTCCCACGCCAGAATATAGCGGGGAAGAAAGACCGGCATGAGCATGCCCAGCCCCATGAACCAGAGTGACCAGCGTGCTGCGGCGAGGTAGGAGGGAAGGCCGCCGGGAACGCGCTGGAGGCGCAACTGGCTGAACAGGAACCACAGCCAGACGGTGGCCCTCAGGCCGCTTCCCAGCTGGACTGACAGGGGGTACAGGGGAAGGTAGGCTTCCACGGCGTAGCCGGACAGAAACAGGACGGCCGCAGCCATCAGGTTGCGGGTGCCCGTGGGGGAGGGCCGCAGGCGCTGGGGGTCGATCTGGTCTCCGGTGAAAAGCTTGGGAAGGAGGAAGCCCCCCACGCCCAGGATCAGCAGCAGCGGAAAGGCCTGGAACTGCAGCAGGCCGCTGAAGCGGAAGGTTTGCCCGGACGTGAGGCCGGTGAGGCTCGTGATGCGCAGAATGGTTCCGGCGACATCCGCCAGCAGCGCCATGGCGATGAAGACGAAGAAGGACGGCGGGTTGCCGCGCCGTTCCGGCCACCGGAGCAACATGAACAGGATGAAGTTGGCCAGCAATACCAGATGGATGAACTGTGCCAGCAGGGGCAGGTTCGCCAGCGCCGCGATCATCAGGGCTGTGAGTCCTGCGGGAAGGAGCAGGAATTGCACTTTGCCAAGGGGAGGCACGCCATGCACCTTGGGCAGCATGGTTCCCAGAAACCCGAACACGAAGCAGAGCAGAAAACCCTGGATTTGCAGGACGGCGTGGCTTTGTCCGGGATAGCTGAACAGCTGTGGCCAGAAGTAGTACGGAATCCAGATGCCCAGACCGACCGCCGCGCCGAGCAGTCCCAGCGGGAACAGGACGCGATAAGGTTCGGCGCATGCGGCCTTCAGTTTCCAGGGATAGGTGTCGGTCTCAGGCATGCGTCATCCTTTCTGCCGTCTTGGGCGTGCCCGGGGCGGCGCGTGGCATCCGGTTCCGGTTTGCACCGTGTACGGACAATAAAAAAGTTCACAGCGCGCGCGAGTAACGCGCCGTGCCGGGCTTCGCGGTCAGGGGGTCGAAGGCCGCCGCGATCCGGCGCGAGAGGGGGAAGCCCGCGGCGGTCACGCTGACTACGCCGTCGGTCTCGGTGGCGAGCGCGTCGGCGAGGTAAGGTTCGAGGCGTCCGAGACTTTCCTCGCGGTACGCGCGCGCGGTCTCGTCGTCGAGGCCGAAGCGGGCCAGCAGGACGGGGACGTCCGCGCGTCCCTGGCACAGCAGCGCGTTGATCACCTCGCGCGCCGCGAGATCGCGGGGACGCATGCGGTAGCCGCCCGCGAAGGGAAGCTCTCCGGCGCGCACGCGGGTCATGTAGCGTTCGAGGTCCTTTTCGTTTTGCAGATACCCGGAATGCAGCTGCGAAATCGCCGACGCACCGAGCGCGTGCACCTGACCCGCGCGCGGCGGCGCGTATCCCTGGAAGTTGCGGCGCAGCGTGCCCTCCCGTTTGGCGATGGCCAGCTCATCATCCGGACGCGCGTAGTGGTCCATCCCGATGGCCTCGTAGCCCGCCGCCTGCAGCAGCTCACGCGCTTCCAGCGTCATGTGCACGCGCTCGGCGGCATCAGGCGCGGGATAGGCCTCCAGTGCGGTCTGATGCCCCTTGATCCACGGGACGTGCGCGTACGGAAAGAGCGAAATGCGGTCAGGTCCCGCGTCGGCGATCGCGAGCACCGCGGTGCGGAAGCTCTCCGGTGTCTGCAGCGGAAGTCCGCAGATCAGGTCGAGGTTGATGCCGGTGAATCCGAGGGCCCGGCACACCGCGACCAGTTCCGCGGGCGGAAGTTTCGAAGGCGCCCGGTTCACCGCCTTCAGAACCCGCGGATCGATGTCCTGGATGCCGAAGGAGATCCGGTTGAATCCCATCTCGCGCAACTTCT
>CAYQFG010000030.1:18690-24081 GCA_964416695.1 uncultured Bifidobacterium sp. | reverse complement strand
GGAAAGGCGGGGGGATCCGGTCGAAAGGGCTAGGCGGTAAGGATCGAAAGGTGTTGCTCTCCCGCTTCGGTCAGCAGCCATCCTCTCTGGTCTTCCTTCAGGTAACCCCGAGTGACAAGCCGCGACAGGGCGGTGCGGATCACGTTGCGGTCCACAAGCGTATCGATGAAGATGGCCTCAAGGGTTTCAAGATCCGCCACGAAGTTGTCTTGACCTTTGCGGGCCTGTAAAACGGCCATGATGTCGCGCTGCAAGGGTGTCATAGCATCCTCAGTCTTATAGGGGCCATGACGTTCCGGCAACGCGCCGGGGAATCCGTACCTAATTCTCCCCATCAACATATAACTTTCGCCGTGTTTTGAATTGATGTTTCGCTTGCATGACGTGGTTTCAGGAGGGCGACTGACGATTCTTTACATCTTTCGTGAAGGCATGTAATACGATGTGTTGGCCTCGAAGCATCAAGGGAGAAGCAAAACCGACAAGAAGCGGGGAACGCCCCCTGTTTGAGTCCTTCAAGTTCGTGGGATGTAATTCACTGAGTCACGACGCCCGGGGGGACCGCGGGTTGTCCACCTCATCCCGGGGTGTCGTCGGGGAGGGCGTACGCCTGTCGGGGATGTTTTGTCCCCGTATTTCCGGTTTTGGGGTGTTTTGGCCGCGCCGTATCGGGGATGAACCGCTAGATTGAAATTTGACACACGTTGCAGTCGGGCAGGAAGCCCGATGCGTCATCCGGAATGAGTTCGGGTGGGGAACCGGGTGGCAGGAGTGGACCCATGAATCGTTTCAGGATCATCGCGAGGTGCGGGATGCGCGGGCATCAAGTCGCCCGGTTTGGCATGTGGGCGTTTGCGGCGGTCTTGACCGCCGTGGCGGTTTCACCCGCAGAGGCCCAGAACAATCCGGGCGACAGCGTGTTTTCGGCGGGAAACGGCCTGCAGGTTCATACGTTGAATTTTGTGTTCCCTGTTCGCTGGGATGGTACGCCCGGGGATACCGCCGCCTGGGACGGAAACACTGGCATTCACCGTCTGCTCAGCAACAACAAGGAAAGCGAGACGTATATCCCGGCCCGTCTGGAAATCAACTGCGACGGTACGCGGGCGAATCCCGGGTGCATCCTGATGGACAGCGTGGGAGTCCGCTACAAGGGAAATTCCACGTTCAGTGCGAACAGGGCCAAAAATCCGTTTCGCATCAGCTTCGATGAATACGGCATCGATCAGCGCTGGAACGGGATCAAGGGGTTCACGCTGAACAACTCGAATATGGATGCTTCGCACATGGCGGAAAAGATCCATATGGACTTTGCGGTGGAGCGTGCGAAGATGGCGGGGCCGCGCATGACGTATGCCCAGGTGCAGGTGAACGGGAATCCGCATTCGTTCTACATGATGGGCGAACTGGCGGATGGCCGCCTGCTGAGGAACCACTTTGGCGACAACAAGGGTGATCTGTTCAAGGCCATAGACGGTCTGAGCAACAACAGCGATTTCACGCCCGGGTCTTTTGATAACAAGCGTTACGAAAACAAGTCGGACAGCGTGGAGCGGGGCTGGGCCCGGTTGGGGGCGGTGATCGACGCGGTGAACGGTGCGAACCCCGCGCAGGAGATGCCCGCGCACATCAACATGAATTCGGTGTATCGCGGCATCGGCACGGATATCCTGTTCTCGAGCATGGACTCCTACATCGGTGTGGGGCAGAACTATCTGGTGTACTTCCCGGAAGCCACGGGCGCGCGGATGGAATGGATTCTGTGGGACGCCAGTTTGAGCTTCGGTAAAATGACGGCGTTTTTCGGCGGTGGCGGTGGCGGCGGATTTCCCGGCTTCCCCGGCGGCGGCGGTGGTGGCGGGACACAGGGGACCGCATGTTCCAACACGGCCACGAATCCCATAGCATGCGGCCAAAGCAGCAAGCCGCTGGCCCACAAGATCATGACCACTGAGTCGCTGAAGCAGGATTACCTGAGGACGCTGTGGTTTCTGTACAAGGCCTACTTCGAGGGGCCCTGGTTGAACGCACGCATCGACAGCGTCGCCACGCTTATCCGTCCGTATCTCGCGGCCGATACCAAGAAACTTTCAGACATGAATTCGTTCGAGTCCAATGTCAACACCCTCAAGACCTTCGTCACCAATCGTCAGGCCAGCGTGGCGACCCAGTTCACGGACCACGGCATCACCGCCGAGACGGCGATCCGCGCCGGCGACGTGGTGATCAACGAGATCGCCGCCGCTCAAGGCTGGGTAGAGGTGTACAACACCCGCGATTACGCCATCGACCTCGCGGGCCACACCCTCTCCGACAACCCGGCGCAGGCGGGCACGTGGGCATTCCCCCTGGAGTCATTCGTGCCGCCCCGAGGCCATCTGGTCGTGCGCCTGCAGGGCGGCACGATCGGGTCCCACGGTCCCGCGCCCTTCTCCCTGCCGGCCGCCGGAGGCCACGTGCGCCTGTCGCGCGCCAGCGGCAGCGTGGTCGATTCCGTGACGTTCGAGGCCCGTGTGGGTGACAGCACGGTGGCGCGCGCCTACGACGGCGCGGCGGCTTTCGTGAACGGTTTCCCGACCCCCGGCGCCGCCAACATTTCGGCGGTGGACGCCCCCGTGCGCGTGGTGCCGGGCCGCATCCGCATCAACGAATTCATGGCGGACAACGACAGCATCAAGTCGCCCGCCGGCAACAACGCGGACTGGATCGAGCTGTACAACACCTCGGCGGAAGCCATCAGCCTCACGGGCATGCATCTCTCCGACAATCCCGCGAATCCGTCCAAGTGGCAGTTCCCGGTGGGCGCGAGCATCCCCGCGAACGGGTATCTGGTCGTGTGGGCCTATGACACGACGGCCAGCGGCTCGTTGTTCGCGCGCTGGGCCTTGTCCAAGGACGGCGAGCACATCCGGCTTTCCAATGCGGACTCCAGCATCGTCGACTCGGTGACCTTCGGACCGCAGTCCAGCAATCGCACCACCGCGCGCATTCCCAACGGAACGGGGGCGTTTTCCAGCGCCTGTCTGCCCACGCTGGGCGCGACCAACACCTGCGTGGTCACCGCCACGATCGCGGCGGCCGCAGCCGAGGACCGCGGCTTCGCCCTTGTGCGCGGCGGCGCGGGCCGCGTTGAGGCGCGCTTCGCGCTCGAGCGTGCGGGGCACGTCCGGTTGTCGGTCCACGATGGCCGGGGACGCGAGGTGGCGGTGCTGGCGCAGGGACGGTTCCAGGCCGGAGAGCACCGGAAAACCTTCGATCTCGGTGCCTTGCCGGGCGGCCTGTACGTCTTCCGCCTGCGTGCGGGTGACGTCGAGCACGTGCGTGCCGGCGTGTTGATGAAGTAGATTCCCGGAGTGGGCCCCCAAGGCCATGGCCGGGCGTCCGCAACAGCGGGTGCCCGGGGACGCCAGAAGAACTGAAGACGCAGTGAAGAAGGACGTGACAGCATGAAACGCATGAACGGAGCATTCGTCGCCCTTGCCGCCCTCGGCGCCTTGTGGCTCGCCGGCACGCGCGCCGACGCGCAGAGCGTGCGCATCAACGAGTTCATGGCGGACAACGACGTCATCGAATCCCCTGCGGGCCGCAAGAACGACTGGATCGAGTTGTACAACACCACGTCGTCTCCCGTCAGTCTCGCGGGATTCTTCCTCTCCGACAATCCCGAGAATCCCACGAAATGGCAGTTCCCGTCGGGCACGACCATACCCGCCAACGGCTATCTCGTCGTGTGGGCCTATGATACCACCTTCAGCGGCGCGTTGTTCGCGAGCTGGGCCCTTTCGAAGGATGGCGAGCACATCCGCCTGTCCGACGCCGCCCAGAACGTGGTGGACTCTGTGACCTTCGGGCCGCAGGTGACCAACCGGACCGTGGCGCGCATTCCCAATGGGACCGGGGTTTTTACGTCTTCATGCCAGCCGACGCTGGGTATGGCGAACAATTGTGCGGGAACATCGGTGGCGGAAGGGCGGGTGGTTGAAGCGCGCGCCCTCACGCTGGCGCGCGCGGGAGCGGGGCGCCTCGCGGCGCGGTTCACGCTGGAGACCCCTGGGCCCGTGCGTCTGTCTGTCCATGATGTCCGTGGCCGCGAGGTGGCCCTGTTGCACGACGGCCGCTTGTCCGCCGGCGTTCATCACCGTGTCTTCGACGCGGGGACACTGCCGTCGGGGACGTACTGGTTTCGTTTGCGCACGGGAAATACGGAGGTCATGCGCACCGGCGTGATCCTGCGCTGAGGCGCCGGGCGCGCGACCGTGGTGGCCGCGCGCCCTTTCCTCCCTCTTTCTCCGCCTCCTCCCTCTTCTCCCCTGTCCCTCCCGTTCTCCACCTTGGCCGCGCCGCGCGGTGGCCGGAAACACGGGCTCCGGCGCTTTCCCCCCGAAAAACTCTGCTATTTTTCCCGTGTCTCACCGGAGCATGCGTTCCGGCACACGCGGAGGAGTCATGGCCCGGATTCTGGACGGCAAAAAGGTGGCGCAGGAAGTTCGCGAACGTTTGAAAGGCCGCGTGGCGCGCCTGGCGCAGCGGGGAGTCGTTCCCGGTTTGAGCGTGACGCTGGTGGGCGAAGACCCGGCCAGCAAGGTGTACGTGGCCTCCAAGGACGCGGCCGCGAAGGACGTGGGCATGCAGGCGTGGACGCATCGTCTGCCCGCCGACATTTCCGAAGAGGACTTGCGGGCGCATCTCGTCGCGCAGAACAATGATCCGGCGGTGCACGGGATTCTGCTGCAGCTGCCGCTCCCCAAACATCTGCCGGAGGAATCGCTGCTGAACCTGATCGCGGCCGACAAGGATGTGGATGGTTTTCATCCCGTGAGTCTGGGCAATGTGATGCTTGGCCGTCCGGGCTTCAAGCCGTGCACGCCGTGGGGCGTGCAGGTGCTGCTGCACCGCGAAGGGATTTCGCTGAAGGGCAAGCACGTGGCGATCATCGGGCGCTCCAACATCGTGGGCAAGCCGCTGGCGAACCTGCTGGTGCAAAAGGCGGCGGACGCGGATGCCACGGTGACCGTGTGCCACAGCGGAACGAAGAACCTCGCCGACATCACGCGTCAGGCGGATGTGGTGGTGGCGGCGATCGGCCGGGCGGAGTTCCTGACCGCCGATATGGTCAAGGACGGCGCGGTGGTGGTGGATGTGGGCATCAACCGGGTGGATGACCCGTCGCTGCCCAAGGGTTATCGCCTGTGCGGCGACGTGAACTTCAAGGACGTGGAGCCGAAGGCGTCGGCGATCACGCCGGTGCCCGGCGGCGTGGGCCCGATGACGATCGCGATGCTGCTGGCCAACACCGTCTGGTCGGCGGAACTGAAGGCGGGGATCGAGGGGAAGCAGGATCCGTTTGAGGAATGAGCGAGGAACAATGCTCAGTGAACAATGCTCAGTGAA
>CAYQFG010000030.1:7307-18590 GCA_964416695.1 uncultured Bifidobacterium sp. | reverse complement strand
TGAACAATGAACAATGAACGATGCTCAATGAACGGTGCTCAATGAGCGATGCTCCATGAACAAGGCTCTATGAGCGATGTTCATTGAGTCGGTACAGCAGTACAACAAGAGGAGCGCGAACAGCGGTTGTGTCTTGAGCATTGAGCATTGCTCATTGCTCATTGTGTTCATTTCTCTTCATTAAACTCGCCCTGCGCCCAATATCCCGTCGTGTCGGTGAGGGATTCCATGAACGCGACGATGTCGCGGATCTCGCCCTGGGTGAGGTGGAGGCTGTCGGGCGGAAGCGTCTGGTGGGGGACGTCGAGGCCGAGGCCGGCGCCGCCTCCCGCGTTGTAGAACTCCACGACGTCCTCGAGCGTCGCGATGCCGCCGTTGTGCATGTACGGCGCGGTCACCGCGACGTTGCGGAGGCCGGGCGTCTTGAAGGCGCGCATGAAGATCGGGTTGAAATGGAACATCCAGCGCCCCATGTCGTCCGTCAGTTCGGGTTTCGCGGCGGGGAACCGCGCCACTGAACCGAGAACTTCGGATTCCGTCTCGTTGTAGCGCGGGGGCAGCGTGCCGTTGAAGGTGGGCGGGAAGTGGCAGGTGGCGCAGACGGCCTTGCCCATGAAGAGGTTGAAGCCGCGCCGGACGGCCGGGTCGAGGAATTCGGTTTCCCCCCGCACGTAGCGGTCCAAGGGAGCGTTCCAGCGTGCGAGCGAGCGGACGTATTGTGCAAGGGCCTTGTTCAGCGTGTTGACGTTGATCGGATCGGGATCTTCCGCAGTACTGCCGAAGGCCTGGTGAAAGCGCGCGGGATAGTCGGGATGATGGCGCAGGTACTGCAGGATGTCCGTGTATTGCGTGCCGAACTCCCGCTCATCGATGACGACATGCTCGATCTGGTCCTCCAGCCTGCGCGCGCGCAGGTCCCAGAACTGCAGGGTCTGGAAGGCAGCGTGCGAAAGGCCGGGCGTGTTGCGGGCCAGCGAGCCGCCGTCGGAGGCGAGGGCCTTTTCCCGGCCATCGGAAAAGGCCTTGCGGGGATCGTGGCAGGTCGCGCACGACATGCCGGTTTTGGAAAGGCGCGGATCGAAGAACAGACGGCGGCCGAGGCGGATCACGTCGTCGTTGGGGCGGTCTCCCACGGTCGTGGAGTAGGCGTGCGCGTTCAGGAAATCCGGGGCGAACAGGTTGCGCGCGAGGGGATTGACCGGACGGGGAAACAGGGGGGCCACGTCTTCGTGGGTGGCGATGTCGAGCGCCAGGTGGACATCGACCAGCGCCGCGTACAATGGATTGCCCGCCTCGCGGATGAAGGCGAGACGGTCGAAGCTGTCGAAATCCTTTGCGGCGGCGAGCATGCGGTCGGCGCGCTTGAAGGCATCCGAAAGCCGCCCGGCGAGCTTGCGGTTGCGTTTGCGGAGCTCGGGCATCCACGGTTCAAGGGCCTGGCGCGCGGCCTGCAGCGAGAGGCGTGATTCGGGTAAAGCAAGCCCGGTGGCGGGAGCGTCGAATCCCGTGATGCCCAGCGTCATGACGCGCAAGGCCTGATCCTCCAGGGCCTCGAACACCATGCGGTCCTCGAGCGTCTCGTTCCGCGCGAAACCGATCAGTTCGTCCGCGGACTCAACCAGTCGTCCGGCCAGCCAACGCAGGTGTTCCCGCCCTTCGGGGCGAAGCGGGGCATCATCGTGGGCGGCTTCCAGCAGGACCTGAAGGCCCTCCGGTTGGATCACCGCGACGGCATCGGGAGCGGTCATGTCGGCGCGCGGGATGGGGGCGCTACTGATGCGCCGCGCGGTACCCGGATAGACAGCCTCGACCAGAAACTCCATGCGCTTCCAGGCGCGGCGCAGGTTCGCGACATCCCGGCGCAGGGTGGCCTCGCCGCGCCGGGTTTCCGGGTAGCGTTCCACGGCGTCCCGGAAACGGAGGGTCAAGGCATGAAACGCCTCAGCGTCCCGAAGGGTGGCGCTTTCGATGACATCAATGGGTTCCGTGGGGGCGCGGATTCCGGCGACCAGCAACGGGATCGCCAGCAGCGCGAGAAGGGGAAACAGGAATGCGGCGGCCCGCCCCCCCGCCCGACGGCGGGGCGGGAGGGAGGTTTGGAAACCGGATCGCATTCCGGTCACTGGATCTGCAGCTTGTGCGACACGCCGCCGGGGAAACGCAGGAAGTACGTGCCGGGAACCAGGTGTGCGACGTCAAGCCGGCTCGTGTTGCGGTGGCGCTCCAGACGGCGGCCCGCGGCGTTGTGCAGCGAGACGTCCGTCGTGCGGTCGAAGTACGCCATGCCGGACACCTGGTTCAACGAAACCTGGAGCTTGTCCGAGCGTTCGAATTTGGGCGCATCGAAGATGAGGCCCGTCGGCGTCTCGTAACCCCACACCGCCAGCGTGTAGGAACGGTTGTAGGGTGCGGTATTGGAGCTGGAGGGGTGCTGGATGTTGACGAACATGGTCTTGCCGTCGGGTGTGAACCGCGCGCCGGTGATTTCCGCGCCGCGTGCGCCGACCAGCATACGCTTCAGGTCCTCGCGCGTCGGATTTTCGATGGAAAGATCCAGCCAGTACAGTTCGTTGTAGTCGCGACCCGCGGTGTTCGCCGCCGCGGAAACGCGTCCCTGGGTCCTGCCGATGATGTCCTCGCAGATGACCAGATAGGTCTTGGCGCCGAGGGTCACCGTGGTGAGGCAGTCCGGATTGGAAAAGTTCAGCCCGCCGGAAGCGGAGCCGCCTTCGAGCAAGACATCCATCTTCCAGGTGGTGGTGTCCAGACGCAGGATGCGGCCGTAGTAGTCCGTGAGGGAGCTGTCGCTGTTCACGCGCGAGGTGAGGTGTTTCGGCAACGTGGCGCCCTGGCGGATCGCGTTGCGGTGCGCGGTGCCGCTGTTGTCGTAGCCCGTTTCGGTGATGTACACCTTGCTGCCGTGGTGCGCCACCCACTCGTGGCGGGTGAACGCGCTGGCGCCTAGGCGGTGCGCCACGTCGCGGGCCTTGATCATCGAGTCGATGTCCATCGGCATCGGAAGCCAGGTTCCGCTTTCAGCGTCGGCGGATTGCTTGTAGGCGTACAACTGGCCGCGATTGTAGTTGCCGGCCGTGTCGGACACGAACTTGAAAAACGCGGCCGGGTAGAAGTCATCGGTGACGTACACGGTGCGACCGTCGGGCATGGGGTAGCCCAGCTCGTGTCCGGCGCGACCCATGTTGTAGTGCTTCTTGAGCGCCACGGCATTGACCGGGTCGACCTCCACCACCCAGTTCATATTCTCGAACCGGCGGATGTGCTTGTTGAGCGGCTGGCCGTTGAATTCGGTTACCAGCCAGTCCGAGGTGTCGCGGAAACGGTTGCCGTTGTTGTAAAGCAGCCGGTTGTTGTCAGTGTAGTCGGTCGTCCATTCCTCGCCCGTGAGCACCGTGCCCCAGGGGGTTATGGCGCCGCCGCAGTTGGTGAAGGTTCCGCCGACCGGCGAGAAGTCGACGAACCGGTAGTCGCCCCTCGGGTCCGGCACCACCGACCACGTGTTGTTCTTGAACTCCGCGGTGAAAACCACCATGCCGCCGCCGTCACCCTGGACATCGCTCCGACCATCCGTCTCGTTGTTGACGATGACGTACCCGGAATCGCTGCGGCCGTTGATCGGGATGTATCCGATGTAGTCGAGATAGTCACGGACCGACGCGGTGGCCCCGTTCTTGTTCCTGGCGGTGTGCGTGCCCGTCTGCAGAATGATCTTGGACTGGAGTCCGGCGGGCAGGATGTGGCTTCCCGTATGAGTGAAGCTGGTATCAACAGGTTCGAACGGGAAGTCGGCGGCTGCGGATGTCGCGAAACCAAGTGGCACCAGGGCTGAAAGAAACAAGGAACGGAAGGAGGAGCGAACGGTCATGCAAATGATTCCAGGAAAGAAAGGGTGAGCGGGTGGGCGAGGAGTTTCGGGGACAAAGAGTCCCCGAAAAAGCGACCCCAGATCAACATACCGCAAGCGGTGGATCGTCGCACGCGATAAATTGGGGCATACTCCAAGCGCTTCTAGTAGTTTCGGGCGGGTTTCCGCGCATTCGATTCTATTGTTGCGCTTGACAAGTGTGTTTTTTTTAAAAACTCGCGAGTCACGCGATTTTTCTTTTTCGGCGTTGCTTACACGGCGCGCCTCACTTTTTTTGAATCGGCCCGCGCATGCTCGACCTGTTGACCCTGCAAACCTCGTCCGCGAACTCGTCGATCATCGGCGCGACCTATGCGATCCTGCTGGCCTTCGTGCTCAGTTGTCTGATCGCGATCGTTTACGAAAAGACCTTCAACGGGTTGTCATACTCCCGAAACTTTGTGCAGGCCATGATCCTCGGCGCCATCGTGTCCGCCATGGTCATGCAGGCGATCGGTGACAACCTGGCACGCGGCCTGGGTATCCTGGGCGCGCTGGCGATCATCCGTTTCCGGACGCCGTTGCGCGACCCCCGTGACATCATTTTCATCTTTGCCGCTGTGGGTGTGGGACTGGCCTGCGGGGTATACGGTTATGCCATCGCCGTCATCGGCACGTCGTTTTTCTGTGCGGCGGCCTTTTTTCTGTATCTGACACCCTTCGGGCAACAACGGTATTTCGACGGCCTGCTCCGGTTCAACATGCATGCGACGGCCGGTGGTCGCGATGCCTTTGAGGCGGTGATGCGCGAGTATTGCCGCAACTTCGCACTCGTGACCCTGCGGGAAACCACCCAGGGTGAGCGTCTTGACCTCGCCTACCACGTGAAGTTGCGCAATGGCAAATCCAAGGAGGAATTCGTGGATCGACTGCGTGATGTCGGCACGATTCGCGATGTCAACCTGATGCTGCAGGAAACGACGGTGGAAGTATGAGCGCGACGATGATGTTTCCGGCACAAAAGATTCAGGTGACGGCATGAAATGGTTTTATGCAGGCATGACCCTCGCCGCCACCGCCTTGATCTTCATGTCCCTGCAATGGCGCGGCGGTGGGGGGAGTGTCTCCTCGTTTTACGGTGTGGTGGATACGGCGGAAACCGTCGTGAGCGCCGAACTGCCGGTCGAAATCGTACGCTTGCACGTGGTTCCCGGTCAGGTGGTGAACGCGGGCGATCCTCTTGTCGATCTGGTCAGCGGGGAACTGGAGCGCAATATCGCGGAACTGCGCTACAGCCTCAATGAAGCGCGTGCCGCACGGCTTGCGGAAGATCGCGAAATCCAGGCGCAGGTCGCCGAGTACGAAGCGCAGTACAAGCTGAACCGCACCTTGCTCAGGCAGGTGCGTGGCGAACGCGCCTCCGA
Source organism: uncultured Bifidobacterium sp. (assembly GCA_964416695.1). Classification (GTDB taxonomy): domain Bacteria; phylum Fibrobacterota; class Fibrobacteria; order UBA11236; family UBA11236; genus UBA11236. Next base: position 13,304 of record CAYQFG010000030.1, on the reverse strand, counting down.
TGAAGCCGTCGACGAAGAAAGTCCCTTGCGGGCCGCCATCCACGGACTCAAGGGACTGCTTGAACGGGAGGAGCTCTCTACAGTGGACATGGAGGCCTACCTCTCCCTGTTGCTGCGCGAGCGCGAGAAGCTGACGGTCGTGGCTTCCGGCCCGGGATTGATCGGAACGGTTCAGCGTCGCGTCGGTGAAAAGGTCAAGGCTTTCGAACCCGTTCTGACCCTGTACACCGGCGCCCCGGTCACCGTGCGCGGTTACATCCACGAAAGTGCGCACAGTGCCATCCGCAACGGACAGAAGGTCCGCGTGCGTTCGCTGGCCGCGCGTTATGAACTGGAAGGCGAAGTTGTGGGCATCGGCCACCGGATCGTGGAGTATCCGGTGCGTTTGCGCAAACGGCCGGACATCCAGATGTGGGGGCGCGAGGTCATCGTGCGGATTCCGGATTCCAATGCGTTCCTGCTGGGCGAGAAGGTCATGATCGACATGGAGCGCGATGCGGGTGCCATGGGCAACGGGTCGCGGGCGCTCTTTCCGGGGATGTCGGCGCATGCGTCCGGAGTGGATGCGGAGGAGACCGCCCCGGGGACCCGTTCCATCGCTGCGGAGTGGATGCTGCCCGGCGTGGAGGCCTCGGGTCTGATCTATCTCCAGGATGCGCGGCGGTTTCTCGTGATCAGCGATGACACTCCCCGTAAACGCCCCTGGCTGCACGTGGTCGCTCCGGACGGCACGCTGGAAGGCACGACGGAGATTCAAGGGCTCGACGCGATCAACGATATGGAAGGGATCGCGCAGGATGCGTTGGGGCGGCTGTATGTCGCGACCTCGCAAAGCCGCAACAAATCCGGAAAATTTCCGGCGACCCGTCGCCTGTTGGTCCGTGCCGTGCGGACATCCGCGGGCGGCACGGCGCTTCGGCTTGACGCGTCGATCTCCCTGCATGAAGCCCTCGCCGCCGCCGCCGCGGACAATCCGTCAGAGTGGGCGGAGTGGTTCCGCGCCGCGACGGCGGCGGGTACCCTGGACATGGAGGGCCTCGCCCTGCAGGGAAACGGCTTGCTGCTGGGATTCAAGGCTCCCTTGTGGCGCGGACGGGCGGTGATCCTGCAGGTTCACGATCGTGACGGATTGCTGGCGGGGAAGCCACTTGGGGCGGATGACGTGTCGTTGTGGGACGCACCCGTGCTGAAAGCACCCGGGGGCGAAGCGGCCTACGGCATTTCGGACCTCCTGTACCGCGACGGCACGTTGCATGTCCTGGGAACCGCCGTGCGTGAGGACGCGTCGGACGGCGTGACCGGCGGAGGCGGAGGCTGGTGGACCCTCGAGCGCGGGAAGGCGCCCCGATTCCGCCACGCGTTTCCCGGTATGAAACCCGAAGGCATCGCCTGGGATCCGCACGCCGGCGCGTGGCGGATCGCGCTCGATGAGGGCGGCGACAAACCGTCCCGCGTGCTGCTGGTGAGGCTTGCTGCGCCATGAGAGACGGGATGGAATATGGAATGGGGCGGGGGACGGGGCGCGCGGTACGCGCGACGGCGCCGCGGTGGGCGCTGTGGCTGCTGTGCACGCTCGGCGGCGCGGCGTCGGCCCGGGATATTCCCGTGACGGATTTCCTCGGCGGCGTGGTGCGGGATGAAACGCTGGCCGCGCATCAGCGCCAGTTGGGCGCGGACGGGTTTGCGGGCGTACCGTACATCCGGGACATCGAGTTCCAGATCCGCAATGAGGCCTTCGACCTGCGACGACAGCGCTATACCGTCCAGATTTCCCCCAAGGCCTTCGGAGAGGAAGGTGCGTCCCGCGATTTGCTCGTGAGCCTGTCCGGCCGCAACCAGGGCACGTTCGAGTTGCTGCGGAACGATGCGTTCAGGTCGCGTTATGGCATCGTACTGGATGTGCTGGAGGGAACCACGCTCGCGCAACTTTGCGAGCGGCTGGCGATGCTCGAAAACGAGCGCATCCGCGTCCTGGAACGCCAGAGCGTGACGGACGCGTTTGATCTCGGCGACATCCTGCGTGCGGAAGCGTCGTTGACCCGTCACCGCGAAAAGGCCGAAGAGGCGCGCGCCCTGGCGGCGCAGGCTCTGGCGCGCGCGCGTCAGCTCCGGGATGACGGGAGTGTCAGCGGTTTCGACACCACCGGCATGGTCACGGTGGAGGCCGTGCTCGGCCGTCTCGACGGGCTCGAGAGCGGCCTCGGGCAGCAGGCGCGGGACAATGTGCACCTGCGGGGCGCTCATGATGACGCCGTGACGGCGGATGCGCGCTACCGTCTTGCGCTGGTGGAAAACCGCCGTTTTTTCCGCTTCGTCGAATTCGGGTACGACCACGGACGGCGGCTTAACGAGCTGGACGATCGTGACCGCGGCCGGTCGTATGACCTCGATCGCGCCTATCTCGTGGAGGTCGGGTTCCGGATTCCGTGGATCGGAAGCGATCGCGGCGAGGTCGTGAGACGTCGCGCGGAGTGGGTCAACCGCCAGTCGGAGTTGCACCACGATGCCGCGCAGGCCGCCGCGGATTTGCGCGAAGAGGTGCGCCGCATCCGCGCGCTGGCGGCGCGCCATGCCGCCCTGGAAGCCCGTGTCGCCGAGCTGGACATCCCCGCGCGGCTTGAGCGTTATACCGCCCTGGGCGCGGCCGACCCGCTGGTGATCCTCACGCTGCGTCAGGCGCAATGGGAGAACGCTTTGCGTCGCGAGGAGGTCCGTTTCGAGATCCTGCGCCGTTACATCGAGGCGGCGGACCTTGCCGGAGAGCTCTCGCGCCGACCCTTCCGGAGCCTTTTGTCGGCACGCGGCGAGGCATTGACGCCGTGAAGGATTTACGGACAGGGGGTGAAAACGCCGCGGAGGCCGCGGCGTGGCGGCAGGCGGAGATTCCCGCGGTGCTGGAGCGATACGAGTTGAAGTACACCATTCCGCTGGAATGGGTTGAACCCATCACGGAATTCATTCGTCCCTACTGCTTCATGGACGCCTATTCGGCGCGCTGCACGGACGGATTTTATCGCGTGAACAGCCTGTACCTCGATTCTCCCGACCTGATCTTTCTCCGCACGAAACAGTGCGGAGCCGCGAGACGTTTCAACATGCGGATCCGCACCTACGGTGATCATCCCGGGCTGCCGTATTTCTTCGAGATCAAGCACAAGAACGGCGATACGATCCGCAAGGTGAGGGCGGTGATCCGCGAGGAGGATGTCCGGGACCAGGGCCTGGAGAGCGTGATCCTCCGGACGGGCCGGCCCGGTGAAGACCCCAACCTGGCCCGATGCCGTCGGGAAGCGATCACCTACAACGTTCAGCCGTGGGTGCAGACGCGCTATCGCAGGCTGGCGTTCATTTCGCATTGCGATGATTACGCCCGTGTCACCTTCGACCGGGGACTGGAGTACGCCGCGCGCGACCGCTTCGACCCGATCCCGGTGGATGCGGAAATGACGCCTTCGGATGTCGAGCCGTTGTTCGACCCGCAGACCAGCGTGATTCTCGAACTCAAGTGCTATACGGCTTACGTTCCCTCATGGATGCTCGACCTCATCCGCCGTTTCGAGCTGCGGCGCCGCGGCTTTTCCAAGTACGCCGCCGCCGTGATCCCCGTGGCGCAACGCCTGGGGTACGACCCGGGGCTCTTCAGCCGCGTCGGGGGAGAGGTCTTCTGAACCCGGGGGCCCGCCCCCGACGCCCCGCGGAGCCTGCCCGGGATAGCCATCGCGACGGCCTGAGGCGGCTCCGCTTTCCCACCCCCTGCTCCCCCCGGATCATACAGGGATCGCCCAATCCGCTCAATTTCAGCCTTCGCGCTGCGCGATGTGCGCGCGGATGCGGGAAAACAGGATGAGGACGCCTGTTTTTAATAGTTTTGGCCCACTGCGGGCGTTCCGCACCCATCTACATGACACCTACGACCCCGCATTCCGTTTCGCCGGCAGAGACCTTTCTCCGGTACGCTTCCGAGCGCGTCAACGCGGCTCTGGAAACCTTGCTTCCCCCCGAGACTTCGGTTCCTTCCGAGCTTCACAAGGCGGAGCGATACTCCATGTTCGCCGGAGGCAAGCGCCTCCGTCCGGCGTTGTGCCTCGCCGCGTATGAAGCCTGTGGCGGAACCGGCGATGCCATCCTGCCGGCGGCCTGTTCACTGGAGATGGTGCACACGTTCTCCCTGATCCACGACGACTTGCCGTGCATGGACGACGACGATCTGCGTCGCGGTCGCCCCACCAACCACAAGGTGTTCGGCGAAGCCATGGCCGTCCTGGCCGGCGACGCCCTGCTGGTGCAGGCGTTCGAACTGGTGGCCAATACCGGCAAGCCGGAATGCGTTCTGACTTTGGCGCGCAGCCTCGGTTCGCAGGGGATGCTGGGCGGCCAGGTGGTCGACATCCTCAGCGAGGGGAAGGTCGTCGACCTGGAAACCGTGGACTACATCCACCGTCATAAAACCGCCGCCCTGATCGCGGGCTCGCTCGTGATCGGCGCGCAGATGGCGGATGCGCCGGCGCGCGTGGTGGAGGCCATGCGCGAGTTCGGCTACAAGATCGGACTCAGCTTCCAGATCGTGGACGATTGCCTCGACCTCGAGCAGACCAGCGAAGTGCTGGGAAAAACCGCCGGGAAAGACCTGGAAGACCACAAGGCGACGTATCCCTCGCTCATCGGTCTGGAGGCTTCGAAGCGGCGTGCCGTCGAGCTCATCGAGTCCGCCGTGACGGATCTGAAGACGCTCGCATCCGACGAGACCCCCGGCTTCCCCCGGATCGATACCACGGTCCTGGAAGCCATGGCCCGTTACATTTTCACACGGGTCCACTGACCCGTCCTTGTGAAATGCCCCTTTTTCGTGGAATGCTCCTGAATGCTTGAAAACATCAATTCTCCTGCCGATCTCAAGGGACTTTCCGTCGACCAGCTGAAAACGCTGGCCGGCGAAATGCGCGACACCATCGTCCGCCAGGTGGCGGCCAAGGGCGGCCACCTCGCCAGCAGCCTCGGAACCGTGGACCTGACGCTGGCACTGCACGTGGTGTACAACGCTCCCGAAGACAAGATCGTATGGGACACGGGCCACCAGGCGTACCCGCACAAGCTGGTCACCGGCCGCTACAAGGAGTTCCATACGCTCAAGCAGTTCGGCGGCCTGTCCGGATTCCTGAAGCGCGACGAAAGCCCGTATGACGCCTTCGGCGCGGGCCACGCCACCACGTCGTTGTCGGCGGCGCTGGGCATGGCGGCGGCCCGCACCCAGCTGGGCAAGGACCATAACGTCGTGGGCATCATCGGCGACGGATCGATGACCGGCGGCATGGCGTACGAGGCGCTCAACAACGCCGGCGAGATCGACGAGAAGGTCGTGTTCATCCTGAACGACAACAAGATGTCGATCTCGACCAACGTGGGCGCGATCTCCAAGTACCTGAACCGCATCCTCGTGAACCCCACCTACAACAAGGTGAAGGACGAACTCTGGGACCTGGCGGGCAAGCTTCCGCAAGGCAAGCACATCCAGAAGCTGATGGCGCGCGCCGACCGCGGCATCCGCCGCATGATCGTGCCGGGCGGCTTCTTCGAGGACCTCGGCATCCGCTACTTCGGACCCGTGGACGGTCACGACATCGAGGCGCTGCTGGAAATCCTCGCGGCGGTCAAGGAGCTGCCGGGGCCCAACCTCATCCACGTGGTGACGACCAAGGGCTACGGATGGGACAAGTCCGAAGCGGACTCCATCAAGTGGCACGCCTCCAACCCGTTCGACATCGAATCGGGCAAACTCAAGGCGGCTCCCGCCGCGACGCCGAGCCTGACCAAGGTGTTCGGCGAGGCCCTCACCGAGCTCGCGACCAGCGACAAGCGCATCGTGGGCATCACCGGGGCGATGCCCGAAGGGTGCGGCCTGAACATCATGGCGAAGGCCTTTCCCTCGCGCGTGTACGACGTCGGCATCGCCGAGGAATACGCGGTCACCTTCGCGGCCGGTGCGGCCTGCGACGGCCT
>CAYQFG010000030.1:5265-7207 GCA_964416695.1 uncultured Bifidobacterium sp. | reverse complement strand
ACGGCGCTCGCCTACAACGACGGCCCCATCGCCGTCCGCTACCCGCGCGGCAACGCGCATGCCGCCGACGAACGTCTTCCCTTCGAGACCGTGCCCATCGGCATTCCCCGTGTGGTGGAGGAAGGTGACGACGTGTTGATCCTCGCCGTCGGACCCATGCTGGCGTACGCCCTGAAGGCCGCGCAGCAACTCCGCGCCGAAGGCCATCGTCCCACCGTCGTGGACGTCCGGACCGTCAAGCCGCTGAACCGCGAGGTTTACGAAGGCTTGTTCGCACGTCACCGCGCCGTGCTCACCGCGGAGGACAACGTCCTGCATGGCGGATTCGGGACCACGATCGCCCTGCTGCTGGGCGACCTCGGCCGCCGCGACATGCCGCTGGCCCACGTCTCCCTGCCCGATGACTTTGTGACCCATGGCGAGGTTCCGGTGCTCCACCGCATCCTCGGCATGGACGAAACCGGCATTCACAAGAAGGCCGTCGAACTCCTCAACCAGATTTCCCCGGTTGGCAACTCATGAGCACTCCGTCCGACAGTCATTCCTCCGGGGGCGATTTCGATCTTTCCGGCTTCAAGTCACGTCCCCGCAAAAAGACCGGGGGCGACGAGGCTGCATCCTCGCCGCGATCGCCGCGGGAATACGGTGAAGGCCTGCCCGCCCGGCCGGCAGCCGGACCCAAGCGTGCCGGCAAGCTGCCTGCGGGCTTCAAAAGCAAGGAGCGCTCCGCCCGCCCCGAGTCCCCGCGCGCCCCGCGCAAGCCTTCCGAAGCCGGGGGTGAACCGCGCAAGAAATTCGCGGGCGATTTCCGTCCGCGTGACGGCGAGAGACCGTCGCGTTCTTTCGGAGGAGGATTTGGGGGGGGAGGCGATCGCCCCTTCCGCAAGTTCGACGGCCCCCGCAAGCCTTATGGCGCGGATCGGGGCGATCGCGGTGATCGCGCCGAGCGCCCCTTCCGCAAGTTCGACGGCCCCCGCAAACCCTATGGCGAGCGGAGCGACCGCGGCGACCGTCCGGCGCGGCCCTATGGGGACAAGCCGGCGTGGAAAAGCAAGGAAGGGACGCACAGCCGTGCCCCCTTCGACGGTTCGCGCAAACCCTACGGCTCCGACCGCGGCGGCTCCGGCTCCCGCGGCGGCGGTTATCCCGGCAGCCGGGACGCCACGCGTCCCGCCGCGGCCTTCCAGCCCGAACTGTCGCCCGACGTCAAGAAGTTCCTGCCGCTGCTGACCGAAAAAGGCCGCCAGAAGGAGTCGCGTTTCATCATCGAAGGCGTCAAGAACGTCACGGATGTGGTGGAGCATTCTCCCGAAATCATCCACACGGTGCTGGTGGCCGACGGCTTCCAGGATGCCGCCCTGAAGGCGCGTCTGGACGAGCTGCGCGTGCGGACACGCGTGGTCGCGGAGTCCGACCTGTCGGCCCTGTGCGGCACGGAAACGCCGCAAGGCATCGTGGCGGTCGCCAACTTCGGCTCGCTCCGCCCCGAATGGACCAGCATCAATACCGTGACGCTGCTTGACGGCATTCAGGACCCGGGCAATCTCGGCGCGATCCTGCGCACGTCCGCGGCCCTGGGGGTCGAGGCCGTCGTGCTCGGCAAGGGCACGTGCGATCCGTACAATCCCAAGGTGGTGCGCGCTTCCGCCGCCGCGCTGCTGCGCATGCCGCTGGAAACGGGTGAAGACCTGGCCATGAAGATCCACTTCCTGCGCTCCAAAGGGTTCACCATCGTGGCGACGTCGCCGCATGCCAAGGTCACCCTCGAGAACGCCAAGTTGCGCCGCAAGGTCGCCCTGCTGTTCGGCAGCGAAGGCGGCGGCGTGGGCGCGAACCTGATCGACCAGGCTGACCTGTCCGTACGCATTCCCATGCAGGGCAAGGTCGAGTCGCTCAACGTCGCGGTCGCCCACGGCCTCCTGACGTACGACCTGATGCGCCT
>CAYQFG010000030.1:0-5165 GCA_964416695.1 uncultured Bifidobacterium sp. | reverse complement strand
CCATGTCCATCCGCTGGATACCCACCTATAACGCGCCCGTCGTCCTGACGTTCGCGCTCCTGGCCTTTCTCGTGCATCTGGCCGATGTCTGGTCGGGAGGCGCCCTGGCTCCCGCCGTGTTCGCGGCACTTCCCGATTTCGATTACGCCTCGTTCTGGTCGTGGTTCCGCCTGGTGTCGCACGTGCTGGGTCACAAGGACATGGCGCACCTTGCGTCCAACTTCGCGGTCATCCTGTTGATCGGGCCCATCCTCGAGGAAAAGTACGGAAGCCGGTCGCTGCTGGTGATGATCCTGGTCACGGCGCTGGTGACGGGAGTGCTGAACACCCTGTTTTTCAATACCGGTTTGATGGGTGCCAGCGGCGTGGTGTTCATGATGATCCTGCTCGGTTCGTTCGCCAATCACAAAGCCGGTGAAATCCCGCTGACGTTTTTGCTGGTGGTGGGCATTTACCTGGCGGGTGAGGTGACGGCGGCATTCGAGAATGACGCCGTCTCGCAGTTCGCGCACATCCTCGGCGGCCTGTGCGGAACGGTGTTCGGCTTCCGCACGGGGGGGCGGGCGGGCGGGAGCGGACGGAGCGGCCGTGGAAACCGGGGAGCCACCCTGACGGCACGGCATGCGGACAGACCGCCGGCCCGTCGGCGCACGTTGTGACCCTGCTTCCATTTTCGCTTTTTAGCTTTCCGGTCATGCAAACCATCGTCATTCTCGGCGCGTCCCACAAGCCGGAACGGGCCAGCAACATGCTGCTCACCCGCCTGTTGCAACGGGGCATCACGCCGGTGCTCGTGCATCCCGTCATCGAAGCCATCGCCGGGATTCCCGTCCACCGGGGTCTGGAAACGGTGGCGACGGGCCCGGACATTCTCACCCTGTATCTCAACGCCGCGCGCAGCGCTCCCCTTGAAGACCAGATCCTCCGACTGGCCCCGCGCAAGGTGATCTTCAACCCCGGCGCCGAAAATCCTTCCCTGGAGGTCCGCCTGAACGGCGCCGGCATCGCCACCGAAAACGCCTGCTCGCTCATCCTCCTGAGCCAGGGCCTGTTCAAGGCCTGAGGCCCGCCGCATGGGCCTGCTTCACCTGGGCGACTGGTGGTTGTTCGCGTCGTGCGCGCTGGGCCTGCTGCTGGTGCCGGCCGCTCTGGGACGCTTCGCGGGCGTCGTGCCCGCGGCCTTCGTGGGACTGGGGTTGTTTCTGATCGCGCAACCCGAACTGCCGCCCGTGCTGCAGCCTTCCCGTTCGGTGGTGATCTGGTTTCTGGCCGGCGTGCTGCCGTTTCTGCTGTTGGTGCCCGACCTGTTCGCGCGAGGCCGGGCCGCGCGCCTGATCGATACGATTCCGTTGCGGGCGCTGCTGGCCTGGGCGCTGGTCCATGTGATGGGCCTGCGGCACGTCCTGTCGGCGATGGTGGGGGAACTGGAGCCCGGCTTCGCGCTGGCGACCGCTTCCGGGGAGTTCTTTTCGGCCGTGGGCGCCGCGGTGTTGTGGCTGTGGCACCGGCCGGGCTCCCGCTGGTTCCGGGTGGCGGCGCTGTTCTGGAACATTCATGCGCTCATCACCACCCTGGAGCTGGCCGTGCATTTGGTGCTGGCCCATCCCGGCATGCCGGTCCTGAACCGGCCGGATCCGGGCACATTCGCGTATTTCTCGCGCTGGCCGGGCGCGCTCGAGGCCCTGTTCTGGACCCCGTTGCTTCTGTGCCTGCATTCTGCGATATTTTATAAACTCGTTCGGCCCGAACCCCAGATCACGCGGTTCGGCCTCAACCCGGAAAGGCCGTCATGACGCACGCTTCCCGATTTCTCCGCTTCATGTTCATCCCCGTCCTGAGCGTGGGCCTCCTGACCCAGTGCGCCTTCTTCGGTTTCGCGGGTCCCATGCTGGTGTCCGAAAGCGACGAGGCGCGCCTCGGCGCCGAGTTCGACGCCCACTTGCGCAGCGACCCCGCGGCCAAAAAGGAATACCCCGTGTTCGTCGCGAACACGCCCGAACGCAAGGCCTTCCAGGATTACGTGCTCGGTCTCGCCAATGAAGTGTATGCCGCCGTGCCCAAGTCCGAAAAGCCCGGTTACCCGTTCAAGTTCACGCTGATCGACGCCGACGTGCAGAACGCCTTCGCGGTGCCCGGCGGGTACGTGTACATCTACACGGGCATCATCAAGTCGATGAAGGACGAGTCCGAACTGGTGGGCGTGATCGGGCATGAAATCGCCCACGTGACGCGCCATCACTATCGCGACGCGCTGGCCAAGGAAGCCGGCCTGTCGATCCTGCTGCAGGTGCTCGTGGGCGAGGACGCCGGCCAGCTCAAGAAGGTGGTGGCGCAAACGTTCGGGTCGCTGGCGTCGCTGTCCGTCTCGCGTGACAACGAAACCGATGCCGACAAGTACGGCACAAAGTATACGGCCGCCACGGGCCGTAACCCCCTGGGCATCGCCAAGTATTTCGAACGCGTGAAGAACCCGGGCCCGGCCTGGTTGTCCACGCACCCGGCGCCCAAGAACCGGGTCGAAACCGTGAAGGCGCAGGTGCGCACCACGCCCACGTACGCCGCCCTCGCGGCGAACAATGCGGTCACCGACTACAAGACGCGCTTCGAGCAGAGGACGGCAGTGATCCGGTAGACGCTGAGCTCGTGCCCACGCGGGACAGTCGTCGCGAGGTCGTCGGGGGAAGAGGGATACTCGCCTCATCACCGCGATGCTGAAATTGTGTCAGTTCTGAACAAAAAAGCCCGGCATTGCCGGGCTTTTTTGTGGGGGTACGACGAAGGCGCCCCGCAGCAGTACAAAAGGAACGTGCTTATTTGCCGTACTGCTTTTCGAACGTGACCAGCGCCTTGTCCGCGAGGACCTCCACGGCCTTGCCGTAGCCCTCGTAGAATTCGTGGGTGATGTCGCCCTTTTTGGTGTACGCCAGGGGCGTCCAACCCTCCTTGCCAAAGCCGAACCCGCTCCACGCGATCGGCATCAGGGGCGCATACGCGATCTGGGCGATTTTCTGCGAGGGTTTGGGAACGGGGTTGGCGCCATACATGAAGAACTGGATGCCGTTCAGTGAGACGCCACCTTCGTTGGACCCCGTCGTGTTTCCGAGGATGACGAGCGCGTCGAGGCCGAGCGTCACCCGGAGTTCCTCCAGCGCGCGCAAACCATGCGCATCCATCCACAGGTGGGCGGGGATGCCGTTGTAGCCGGCGGCGGCCGAGCTCACGGTGGGGGTCCGGGATACCCAGTCGGTCACGGCTTTGCCGAAACCGCCGATCTTGCCGGTGGGGAGCTGGAAACTCACATAGGCCCTCTTCTGTTCCTCCGTGGTCACGAACTCCACGGGCTCCAGCAATTCCATGTCGTGCAGCGCAAAAACCTTTTTCAAGGCGGGAACACCCTGCTCCGCGAGTTTGGTGGCAAAGTGGTTGGCACCTTTCGGGGTAAGACCGAAGCGGGTTTCATAGGTGCCGCCGTACTGACGCGCCATCGCGTTGTATTTGAACTCTCCCTGGTCCCACAGGTAAAACGAAATCAGTCCCACTTTTTGGGGGAGCGGGATCCCCGCGTCCTTCATCTTGTTGATGTTGGCAAGACGTTCGTTCACGCTGACCCGAGCCTCGATCTTTTTCTCGTTCGAGATTTCGGCGAGCGTGGGAGGCCCCTTCTTGCCGGCGCATGCGGCCAGCAAGATCGACGAGAGGGCGATACCTGCAATTTTCAGCGATGGTTTGACCGTTGTTTTCAACGACATGGGGAGTCTCCGGCTGGTAGAATCACACGGATATAACCAGAAGGGGAATCCGTGACAGTCCCATATTCATGGGAATGCCGGGACTGCCGGTGGGGGAGTCTGGGGGCGGAGCCGGCGGCTGGCGCCGCCGGGGCGGAACCGCGGTGCGGTCCTCCGTTGCAGGGGACGCGGGAAAAAGGAGCGGGTCCTTCAACCCGCGAGAAACAGGCGATACGCCGGGTTTCCGGTTTCCTCTTCGTAGGGGTATCCCAGTTCGCGGAGACGCGCGGCGAAGCGGGCATCGTCCTCCGGAGGCACCTGCAGGCCCGCCAGCACGCGTCCGTAGTCCGCTCCGTGGTTGCGGTAGTGGAAGGCCGTGATGTTCCAGGCGCGCCCCACGCCTTCGAGGAAGCGCATCAGCGCGCCGGGACGTTCGGGGAACTCGAAGCGGAACAGGCGCTCGTCGCTCAGCCCCGGCGCGCGCCCGCCCACCATGTAGCGGACGTGCAGTTTCGCGGTTTCGTTGTCGCTGAGGTCGGTCACGCCAAGCCCATGGTCCTTCAGGGTGGCGAGGATGCCGTCCTTTTCCACACGGGCGTCATTCAGTTTGAGGCCCACGAACACATGGGCCGCGCCGTTGGCGGCGTAGCGGTAGTTGAACTCGGTCACGGTGCGGTTGCCCAGCAGGCTCACGAAGCGGCGGTAGCTTCCAGTGGTTTCGGGGATGGTCACCGCCAGCAGGATCTCGCGCGCTTCGCCCAGCTCCGCGCGTTCGGCCACGTGACGCAGCCGGTCGAAGTTCATGTTGGCGCCGCTGTGAATGGCCACCAGGGCGCCGCCCCCGGTCCCGGCTTCGGGGTGGGCCGTCACCCACGCCTTGAGGCCCGCCAGCGCCAGCGCCCCCGCCGGTTCGGCCAGCACGCGCAGGTCCTCGTAGATGTCCTTCATGGCGGCGCACAGGGCGTCCGTATCCACGGTGATCACGCCATCAAGCAGCGTGCGGCAGATGCGGAACGTCTCTTCGCCTGCCTGGCGCACGGCGGCGCCATCGGCGAAGAGGCCGACGCGGTCGAGCGTCACGCGCGCTCCGGCCTTAAGGGCCGCCTTCATGGAGGCCGCGTCGGCGGGCTCCACGCCGATCACCTTCGTCCCGGGCCGCAGGAACTTCACGTAGGAGGCCACGCCCGCGGCCAGCCCACCCCCGCCTATGGGGACGAACACGGCCTCGATCGGGCCGGAATGCTGCCGCAGGATTTCCACACCCACCGTCCCTTGTCCGGCGATCACGTCGGGATCATCGTACGGATGGACGAAGGTCAGGCCGCATTCCTTTTCCAGCGCGCGGGCATGCGCATGGGCCTCATCGTAGGTCTCTCCGTGCAGCACCACTTCGGCACCGCGACGGCGCACCGCCTCCACCTTGATCGACGGCGTGGT
>CAYQFG010000029.1:20960-24988 GCA_964416695.1 uncultured Bifidobacterium sp. | reverse complement strand
GTTTCCGTGACTCGGTGTTTGAAGTCCGCTTTGCAGGCACCGCCGACACCGTGCGCAAGACGGGGTCCACGACCCTACGGATCACCAATCCCGCGCTGCTCTATCCCTGAGGCCCCCGCGCCTCCCTCCTCCATCCCTTCCGCTTTCCCCGTTCCGCTTTCCCAACCCGGAGGCGTGACGCTCCCGTCTCCTTGACTCTCCAGCCGCGTGACGACAGATCCGGGTGCCTGATTCTTTGGTAGTTTCCCCTCATGTTCCTCTCCCTCCTGCTCGTCACCTTTCTCGTAGCGCTGGGCGTCTCGGCGTTGACCGTCCGTCTGTTCACCCCCTCGCTCGACGGCATCCTCAAACGCATCGTCACCGACGCCATCAGCACCGCGTGGCTGAAATACCTCACCTTCGCCATCTACGTGGTGGGCATTTCAAAAGGCGTGCGCGTCTACGACCTGGAACGCTACGTGAACCCCGAACGGTGGATGGCGGAGCCGGGCGGACTCCCCCTCACGCTGAACACCAACCGGTGGGTGCTGGAAGTCTACCGGACCGCCATCGAATCGCTGCAGGGCATCGCCTGGCTGCTGCTGGTGTTCTTCGTGTTCGCGCTGATCGCCTACGTGATCGTGCGCGGCATGGAGCTGCGACGCAACGGGAGATAAGCCCTCCGGCGCCTTGCGCCTTCGCTCCCGTCCTCGCTCCTTGCGGTTCCCTCCCCGACAGCCCTCGTAACGGAGTGTTGCCCGCGCGGTTTTCCCGGAGGCGTCCGTGGTAAACTAAAAGGAGGCTCCGCACCGCTGCGGACCCGGATGCGAAAGGACGACGCATGACCGCCTCCTCCCTGTGGTGGAAACACGGAGTCATCTATCAGATCTATCCCCGCTCCTTTCAGGACGGGAACGGGGACGGCGTGGGCGACCTCCGCGGCATTCGCGCGCGCATCGGCTATCTGAAAGAGCTGGGGATCTCCGCCCTGTGGCTGTCGCCCATCTTCCCGTCCCCGATGGCCGATTTCGGATACGACATCGCCGATTACACCAACATCGACCCGTTGTTCGGCGACCTCGAGGAATTCGACGCCCTGCTCCGCGACCTCCACGACGCGGACATCCGCTTGTTGCTCGACTTTGTTCCCAACCATACTTCGGAACAGCATCCCTGGTTCCTGGAGTCCCGTTCTTCGCGCACCAATCCGAAACGTGACTGGTATCTCTGGCAGGATCCCGGCCCGGACGGCGGTGTTCCCAACAACTGGCTGGCGCATTTCGGCGGCAGCGCCTGGGAATGGGACGAAGGGACCGGGCAGTACTACTACCATGCCTTCCTGAAGGAACAGCCCGACCTCAACTGGCGCAACCCCGAAGTCGAAAAGGCGATGTTCGACGTTCTGCGTTTCTGGCTCGACCGGGGCGTGGACGGTTTCCGCGTGGATGCGCTCGCTCATCTGATCAAGGACAGTCACCTCCGCGACAATCCGCCCAACCCCGACTATCAAGCCGACCAGCCGGATTACGACCAGCTGCTTCCGGCCTACTCGGCTGACCAACCGGACATCCACGAGATCATACGGCGGATGCGGACGGTTCTTGATGAGTACCCGGGCCGCATGATGGTGGGAGAGGTTTACCTGCCTGTTCATCGCATGATGGCCTACTACGGCACGGACGACAGCCGCGGCTTGCACATGCCGTTCAACTTCCAGTTGATCACCCTGCCCTGGCACGCGCCGACCATCGCGGCGGCCATCGACCAGTATGAAGGAGCGCTGCCCGCGCATGGATGGCCCAACTGGGTGCTGGGTAATCACGACAAGCCGCGCATCGCCAGCCGCGTGGGGGGGGAGCAGTCGCGCGCGGCGGCCCTCCTTTTGCTGACCTTGCGCGGAACGCCCACCATCTATTACGGAGATGAACTCGGCATGCGCGACATCCCGATCGCGCCCGGGCAGGTGCGCGACCCCCAGGGGCTCAACATGCCGGGCAAAAACCTGAGCCGCGATCCGGCGCGCTCGCCCATGCAGTGGGACGATACCGCCGGAGCGGGATTCTCGGACGCCGAACCCTGGCTGCCGCTGGATCGCGCCTTCCCGCGCCTCAACGTCAAGGTCCAGGAAGCCGACCCCCATTCCCTGCTGAATTTCCACAAGCGGCTGATCGACATGCATACGCAGAACCCGGTGCTGGCGGAAGGCGCCTACGCGCCTTTTTATTCGGATGCCCAGATGATTTCCTTTCTGCGCGAGCATGAGGACGAACGACTGCTGATCGCCGTCAACCTGACGCACAAGCCCTGCCGCCTGGGCCGACACATGCCGGCCGGCACGATTGTGGTGAGTACGATTCCCGAGCGCGAAGGCGAGGAGATCGACGGGATGCTGGGGCTTGGCGGCGACGAGGGCGTCATCGTGCGTCTCAAGCCTGGTGCCCCGGCGCCCGCCCTCAGGGCGCACGCCGGCTCCACCGCCAGCGGGGCGGCTCCCCAGCCGTCCCCTCCGTCCCAGGCGCCCCGCCCGTCCCCCCCTCCGGAGGCACAACCATGAGAGCCATCTGGAAAGGCACCATCAGTTTCGGGCTTGTGTCGATTCCCATCTCGCTGTATCCCGCTGCGCAACGCGATGAACTGAAATTCCGCCTGTTGCGCCAAAAGGATCTCAGCCCCGTGAACTACAAACGCGTCGCCGAAAACGACGGCAAGGAGGTTCCGTGGGAGGAGATCGTGAAAGGGTATGAATACGAGAAAGGCCGGTTCGTCGTCATCAAGGACGAAGACTTCAAGCGTGTGGATGTGGAAGCCACCCAGACGGTGGACATTCTCAATTTCGTGAAGCAGTCCGAGGTGAACCCTCTGCTCTACTACAAGCCGTACTACATGGAAGTCGCCAAGGGCGGCGACAAGGCCTACGCGCTGTTGCGGGATGCCCTGATGGAATCGGGCAAGATCGCCATCGCCAAGGTGGTGATCAAGGTGCGTCAGCATCTCGCCGCCATCAAGCCGCAGGACAAGGGCCTCATGCTGGAGCTCATGCATTTCCCCGACGAAATCCGCGATGTTTCGGAGTTCAAGGCGCCGGCGACCAAAACCATCAGCAAACCGGAAATGAAGATGGCCCTCCAGCTCATCGACAGCATGTCGGAAAAATGGAATCCCGATCACTACCGGAACGAATACCGTGAAGCTCTGGAAAAGATGATCGAGCACAAGGTCGAAACCGGGGAGAGCGGAAGCACCCCTGCGCCCCGGCGGCGGAAAGCGTCCGGCAACATCATCGATCTGGCGGAGGTTTTGCAGCGCAGCATCCGGGAAGCCGGCACACAGGGAAAGGCCCGCACCGAACATGCGAAAGCCGTCGTCCGCCACGCGAAGAAGACCACCCGGAAGCCGGCTTCCAAAACCGCAAGCCGCGCCAAGACCCCGAAGAAAAGCGGCGGCACCCGAGGCCGCGCGAAACCGGCGGCACCGCGGCGCAAGGCGGCCTGACCCCACCCGGACCGGCACGATCCCGTCATGGCCCTGACGCTTTAT
Organism: uncultured Bifidobacterium sp.; assembly: GCA_964416695.1. Lineage (GTDB taxonomy): Bacteria > Fibrobacterota > Fibrobacteria > UBA11236 > UBA11236 > UBA11236. The sequence continues at coordinate 21,472 of CAYQFG010000029.1, read as the reverse complement.
CACACCAAGCGCGATTTCGGCAAAACCCCGGAGCCGGCCTCCACCCGGGCGCCGCGCCGTGCCGCCGGCACCGCGCGGCGCTTCGTCGTCCAGAAGCACGCCGCCTCGCACCTCCACTACGACTTTCGTCTGGAGCTCGGCGGCGTGCTCAAATCGTGGGCCGTTCCCAAGGGACCGCCTTTCGCCAAAGGCGAAAAGCGGCTGGCCATGGAAGTCGAAGACCATCCGGTCTCCTACATGGAATTCGAAGGCGTCATCCCGCAGGGACAGTACGGTGGCGGTACGGTGATGGTGTGGGACATCGGCACCTTCGAGCCGCTGAGCGCCGCGCCGCTGAAGGACCTCGCCGCCGGAAAACTGCATGTCATGCTCTCCGGAAAAAAACTGAAGGGAGAGTGGTACCTCGTGCGGACGCGGCGCGGCGACAGCCGGAACCAGTGGTTGCTGATCCGCGGCGGCGCGGACATGAAGCCGGTGTCACGCAAGGCCGACGACACCTCGGCCCTGTCGGG
>CAYQFG010000029.1:0-20860 GCA_964416695.1 uncultured Bifidobacterium sp. | reverse complement strand
GCGCGGACATGAAGCCGGTGTCACGCAAGGCCGACGACACCTCGGCCCTGTCGGGGAAAAGCATGAAGGCGCTGGCGAAGGGCCCCGCCTTGACCTCCCGTCCCAAACCCCGTACGCCGCCGCCCGCCGCGGGGACGTCCCCGCGTTCCCGCCGCGCGACGAACGTGACGCCCCCGTCACCCGCACAGGGCGCCGCGTCACGGACGTCGCGCCCGTCCCCCCCACCATCCCCGGCTTCCCGATCTTCCGGAACTGCCGGTTCCTCGCGCAGTTCCCGTACCTCCCGAAGGCCCCCGCAGTCCTCCCCGCCCCTCCTGCCGTTTTTTGAACCCATGATGGCCAAACTGGTGTCCACGGTTCCGGAGGGCGCCTGGCACTACGAAATCAAACTGGATGGATACCGTGCGCTGGCATTCCGGGGCGACGATGGCACCGTCACGTTGCGTTCGCGCAATGACAAGGACTTCGCCGGGAAATTCCCCGAGGTCGTAGAGTCGCTGGCCAGACTGAAAACACGAAACACGGTGATCGACGGCGAGATCGTGGCGATGAACCCCCGCGGCGTCACGTCGTTCGCGCTGCTGCAACAGCGGGAACTGGGCGAGGACGATGCCCCGATCCTCTATTACGCCTTCGATCTGCCGCAACACGACGGCGAAGACCTTCGCGGCCAACCGCTGGAGGCCCGACGGGCGCGGCTCAAAACGTTGTTGCGCAAGCCCGTCGGCGTCATCCGCTTTTCCGAAACCGTCGGCACAGAGGGAGAGGCCTTGCTGGCGCAAGCCGTGCGGCTCGGCCTGGAAGGCCTGATCGGAAAGCGGAGCGGATCGCCCTATGAAGCCGGCCGGCGCAGCGGCGCCTGGATCAAGGTGAAGACGCATCGCGAACAGGAGTTCGTGATCGGCGGTTACACCGAACCCGCGGGCAGCCGGACGCATTTCGGCGCCTTGCTCATCGGCGTCCACAAGGACAAAAAACTGCGGTTCGCCGGCAAGGTCGGGACGGGCTTCAATGCCGCGCGCATCCGCGCGTTGCACCGGCAGTTCGCGCCGCTTGCGCGCGCAACCTGTCCTTTCGTCGATCTGCCCGAAGCGCGCGCGGGACGTTACGGCAGCGGCCTCACCGCCGCCGACATGAAACGCTGTCACTGGATCGACCCCGTGCTCGTCGCGCAGATCCGCTTCACCGAATGGACGCGCGACGGCAAGCTGCGTCATCCCGTGTTCATCGGCCTGCGTGAAGACAAAAAGGCGAAGGCCGTCCGCCGGGAGGTCGAGGATGACGGATAAAACCCGGAAGAGCGCGCAGGATGTGCAAGGCGCGAAAGGTGCAAAGGGCACGAAGGGCGCGAAGGGCGCGAAACACGTGAAAGGCCCGACGGCCCGGACGTCTGCGCGGTCTGCACACACCGGGAAGCCCGCGAAGCCCGGGAAACCACGGAGCCCCGCGAAGACAAAGGCCGCCTTCACCCGGAACGCGGAACCTGTCGCGACACCACCTGCGACCTCCTCCGGACGCACGAAAACCGTCCTGGACGTGGACGGCAAACAGGTCGCGGTCTCCAGCCTCGACAAAGTGTTTTACCCCAAGGCGCGCTTCACCAAGGGCCAGGTGATCGACTATTACATCCGCATTTCGCCCTGGCTGCTGCCCTATCTCAAAAACCGACCCCTCACGTTGAAGCGCTATCCCAACGGCGTCGACGGATTCTTCTTTTACGAAAAGAACTGTCCGCCGCGCCCGGCCTGGGTCAAAACCACCGATGTGCCGCGTTCCGACGGTGCCGACATCCCCTACTGCCTGATGAACAGCCTCGCCGCCCTGGTGTGGGCCGCCAACCTTGCTGACCTTGAACTCCATACCTTCCTGCATGTCGCGCCCCGCATCGACCGCCCCCAGTTTCTCGTCTTCGACCTCGACCCCGGCGCGCCCGCGGACATCCTCGACTGCGGGCGCGTGGCCCTGAGGTTGAAGGAACTTTTCGCCACCCTCCGCCTGGAGTGCTTCCCGAAAAGTTCCGGATCGAAGGGACTGCAGGTCTACGTTCCCCTGCACACGGCCGTCACCTACGACCGGACCAAAGCCTTCGCCCGCGCGGTGGCGGAACATCTCGCCGCGGAAGACCCCGCGCGCATCACCTCCAACATGCGGAAATCATTACGGAAGGGAAAAATATTCGTCGACTGGAGTCAGAACGACGACCACAAAACCACCGTCAACGTCTACTCCCTGCGTGCGAAGGAGCGCCCCACCGTCTCGACCCCGCTGGCCTGGGATGAAATCACGGCGGCCTTGAAAAAGAAAAATCCCGGCGCGCTGTCCTTCGAGGCGGAGGCCTTGCTGGCGCGTGTGGAAAAAACCGGCGACCTGTTCGCGCCGGTGCTCTCCCTGAAACAAAAACTGCCCTCGCTCGCCGCGCTGGAGAAGGCCGCGGGACGAGGCAGGGCGTAGATCGCAGGGGGGAGGGAAAGGCTGCAAGGCCTGGGCCTTGGTGAAGGGGGGGGACGGGCCCTGCCCCCAGGGGTTCGGCCGACCCGACGGGCCCGGGCGGGCAAAAGGGGCGGGGAAGGGTTCGGAAACCCAGGGTTTTCGGGCCTTGCGGACCTTTCGGGCCTTTCAGGCCTTTTGAAGGTATTTCGGCCCTCCGGAGAGGAGGGCGGGGAGGAAGGCGGGGAGGGGCGGGGAGCCGCAGCGTGGGCAGCTGGAATACTGCCCTTACGGGCAGTATCTTGTAATCATGGAACCCGCCTCACCCCGTGGATTTGCCGCTGTGGCCCGCGACCACGCCGAGGCGCCGCTCGATTTGCACACCCTGATGGTGACCCATCCGGTCGCCACATTTTTCATGCGCATGCAGGGGGACGCCATGGCGCCTCTCATCCATCCCGGCGACCTGCTCGTGGTCGACCGCTCCCTGTCGCCGCGGCCGGGCCACATCGTGGTCGCCGCCGCCGACGGCCGCTGGGTCACGCGGCGCTGGGACCTCCTCCCGGAAGCCTCCGGGACACGCGGCGGCCCTCCGCGCCGCACGCGCGATGGGGCGGAGGACGCGCATGAGGCCGGCCCGCATCCCGCCCGCCCCCGCCGCTCAACACCGGGCTCCAGCGCGCCGGATATCCGGAACATCGTGTTGCGCGCCGAAAACCCGCGGCACACCGTCCTTCATCCCGCCGGGCTGGCGGACTTCCAGTTCTTCGGTGTCGTCACCTGGATCGCGCGCCGGACAGGGTAAGGCGCCCGGCCTCAATGCCTGCGCCCCGAACGTTCACACAAGACCCGATACTGAACGGTTCCACGCCGAATGCCCAACGCTCACAGCGCTCACAGCGCTCACAGCGCTAGGGGCTCCCCGCAAACGCAAGGGCGGGGCGCGGGGAAAGCGCCGCGCACGGCGACACGCATGACAGGCATGACAGGCCCCACAGGACGGTGACGCGCAAGACGCCTCCCGCGCACACCGCGTCCCACAGCCCTACAAATACTCCTCCACCCACGCCTTCAGTTCCGAAAACTCCGTCAGGTTCTTGTACTCGGGAAACTCCGAGCGGATCCCGTCGGGAGCGCGGAAGAAGGTGGCCGCATCCGCGGCCCGCAACATGTGGATGTCGTTATAGGAATCGCCCGCCGCGGCCACCCGGAAGTTCAGCGAACGCAGCGCCTCCACGGCGTGCATCTTCTGGTTCTCCTGGCGCAGCGTATACACCAGCCGTCCGGGCTTGCCGTCGCGCATCTCCTGCGCGATGTCGTGGCAGAACAGGGTGGGCATGCCCAGCTGGCGCATGAAGTTTTCGGCAAAGGCGTAGAACGTGTCGGAGAGGATCACGAACTGGTATTTCGAACGCGCCCAGTCCGTGAATTCGCGGGCGCCTTCCAGCACTTCCAGTTCCGCGATGTAGCGCTGGATGTCGCGCAACGTGAGGCCGTGGCGCGCGCAGATCTCCACGCGGCGGTCCATCAACTCGCGGTAATCCTTCACCTCACGCGTCGTGAGGTTCAGCTCTTCGATCCCGCTGCGATCACGCACGTGCAACCAGATCTCCGGCGTCAGCACGCCTTCCATGTCGAGACAGAGAACCTTGGACATGTCAGAACTCGTTCTGCGAAGGCGTGCCCGGATTACCGAACGGCGCGATGGGACCGAAGTTGCGTTCGTACTGCGCGATGTTCTGCTGCAGGCTGGCCGCCAGCGACTTGGCATGCGCCGGCGTCATCACGACACGGGCCAGCACCTTGCCCTTGGGAGGACCCGGCAACAGGCGGGCGCAATCGAGCACGAATTCCGAACCGTTGTGCATGACGAGGAAAAGGTTGGCGTACATGCCATCCGCCACCGCATCCGGCAACTCGATGTTGATGGATTGCGGGTTTTGCGCGTCGAACTCACCGTTCGCGCCATTTGCGCCGTTCGCCCCGTTGGGTGACACCATGTTGATCTCCGGACGTGAAAAGAGGAAAGATAACCGTCTTCACGAAACGCTGGCGCTTTTCCGGACAGCTCCTGCCGGCGAAGCGGGGCACAAGGGCACGAAAGAAGGGGGAGGGAACGCTGCCAGCGGCAGCGGGCGACGCGAAGGCCTTCGGGCGGTGCGGGCCTCCCGGCACCTGTCCGGAGGCCGCCCTCTTCCTTCTCTGAGGGGCCGAGGGGCCGCCCTCTCTCGGGGGAAGCCGTCGAATTCAGTACCTTCCTGACATGCGTCCTTCGGCTGCGGCAGCCTCCTTCACCCCGACCCGCCCGTGCGGGCCCGCGACAGCCCTGCACCCGCGCGCCACGCCGCGGGGCACGCGGATCCGGGAGCTGTTGACGGGACTGACCGTGCTGACCTGCCTGGTCGTCTTCTCCACCGCGTCCCCCGCGGCGTCGCGCGCGCGCCCCCCCCACCTTGCCTGGCTGGAATTCGAATCCATCCTTCCGGTCCGGGATCGCGACAGCGCGGGCATCCCCGCCGTACCCGGGAGCGATGTCATGAAGGCCGTTCCCGTCACGTGGGTGATGGCCTATCCCGACACGCTGGCCTCCACGGATACCCGCGCGATCCTGTCGTCCCTCGAAGCCGGCAAGGGACAACCGCTTTTGCCCAAAGGGCGCCTGTCGGCGGTGGAAGAGGATTTTCTCGAAGGGCTGCGCGCCTTCATGGACAACAACCCGCAACGCACCGCCGACGCGTGGTCGCGGCTGCGGGGCCGCGCCCTGCCCCCCGCGATCGCAGCCAGCATGCGCGTCAACCTCGCGGTGCTGCTGGCGCTGCGTGACGACGCGCAGACGGCCGAAAGGGCGTGGGTCACCGAATGGCGGAACAGCACCCCCGCCGCGGAAGGGGCCTGGCGCAACCTCCTGACGCTCCGCATGGCGCAAGGACGGTGGCGCGAAGCCGGCGCCGCCATCGATGCCATGCTCGCGCGCCAACCCCGCAACCGCCTCGCCGTGCTCGCGCAGGCGGCGCTGATGCGGCAGTTCCGGCCCGAGCCCGAATGGGCCGCCTTCCTGAAGGCGCGCGCCGACGAAGACAGCGCCGTGCCCGACATGCAACTGGCCTACGGGGAGTACCTGCTGGAGCGCGGCCAGCCCCGGGATCTCGCGACGGCCGTCCTCTACTTCGACAAGGGACTGGAAAAACGGCCGCAGGCCGGACGCGGCTGGTTCCTGCTGGCCGAGGCCCAGTTCCGTCAGGGTTATTACTACTTCGCCCTCGACTGCCTGCAGAACGCGGGCCGCGCGGGTTACGCGGAGCCGGAGTTTTACGAGTTGTATGCGCGCGTGCTCCACACCTGTTGCACCGGCGATGAGGATCCGCGCGCCAAAAACGCCCGCGCGGCCGCACAGGATCTGCTCGAAAAGGGATTGGTGAAGGACCTGCATCGCCGGTCCGCCGCGCAGCTGCTGTACACGCTGTACGCCCAGAACCTGAATCCCGAAGCGGCCGCGCAAATCACGCGCAGCCTGTGGTTCCACTTCGAAGGCCCGCACCGCGCCGTGCGCGCGCTGGGCGACTATCCCTTCGGGCCGCGCGCCGTGCGAGGGCTCGACGCGCAGGGACTGCGCGTCCGCTTCGGACTGTACGACCTCGACTGGATCCTCGCGCTCAGGAAAAGCGACGTCTACCGGGCGTTTTGACCCGCAGGGCGCGCGCCCTTCCGGGTCGCGTCACGCCCCGCCCAGATGTTCCGGCCGCAGCAGGTCCGCCACGGTTTTCACGGGGCCGAACTGCGACAGGGGAATCTCCACGCACTGCGTCGTCCATCCCGCCATCGCCCCGTTCCACAAGCCGGGCCACTCCAGGGCCTTGAGCGGCTTGCCGCCATGCGATTTCTCCGCGATGAAGCACGCGGACGACCGCGAGAAACCGGCCAGCGGAAACGCCGCCCCGTTCCGGTCGCGCAACGCGCACGCGAGGTCGACGGGATTGAAGTGCGTCGCGCTCCGGAAGATGGCCGCCTGCTCCGCATCGCCGGCATCCACTTCCGCCGACTCCACGATGCGGATCTCGGGCCCGCCCTCGCCCTGGATCCAGAACGGACCCCCGCCCACTTCCCCCTGGTTTTTGACCATGCCGGCAATGCGGGCGGGCCGGTCGGGCGACGCCGCTGCGGCGCGCATCAGCAGGCCTCCCAGGGCGCGCCGCAGCGCGCGACCTTCGGCGCGGATGGGCTCCACGGGAATGTTGTCGATGTTCCGCACCCACACGAACTCCGCGCCGGGACGGTCTCCGTCGCGCGCCACCGCCTCGAGGTTGCGCAGCAGCGACCCATGCCCTCCGGGACGCAACAGCAGGTTTCCGGAGGCGTCACGGAAGGGGTTGCCGTCTTCATCGAGGGCCACGGTTTGCGTCGCCGGATCCTGAAAGGAGTGGGTGATTTCGAGCCGCGCTCCCGTGGCGGCCAGCAGCGCCGTCACGCGCGCGACTTCCGCCCGGAACAGCTCTTCATGTTCCGGGGAAATGGTGAAGTGCAGACGGGCGACCGCCTCGGGCGCAAGCGCCACGGCTTCGCGCGCGTGCTCTTCCAGCGGCGTCCGTATTTCCGCCCCGTCCGCTCCGTAACGGTGAAACGGCATGAGGGCCTTGGGCAAACTCGCCCAGCGCCCCGGATCCTTCAACAGCTCGGGAACGGCGGAGCGGGCAAAGGCCGGATGCGCGCGCAACGCGTCCACCGCTTCGGGATCGGTCAGGCTCGTGGCCATGCGCGTCGCCGCGCCGGATGCGGGAATGAAAAACAGCCATCGCCCCGCGGCGCACGCCTGGCGGTACGCCTCTCCCAACGCTTCGAACTCCGCCTCATCCGGTGTGACGATCCCGTCGCCCACCGTGCAGGGGCGCAGCAGCACGGGTCGTTGCATCCCGTCCCGCAGCAGGCGCAGTTGTTCGGCGGCGGCGGCCGGAGCAATGCCGGCCCCGGCGAGGCGGTCCAGGTCGGCGGAGGAGAATTCAGCAGGAGGATTTACGGCAGAAGCGGTCATCGAAAAACTTTCAAGGTTACGGGTGAACGAAGGTGACCGGAGAACAAGTCGCCACGTATCGCTATGCGGGGGAAGCGGGACGATCCCGGGTGTCAGGGCGGGCCGCAGCCTGAATCCCGGTCACGGCGGGCCGCCGGGAACCGACGCCTCATACCGGAACATCCGCCCGAACATCCCTGTCCCGCCGCGGATTGTCAGCGTCTTCGGAGGGCGGCGTCATCGTCGCCAGGACACCGCTGACGCGCGCCAGGGCGCGCTGGTCCTGCCAGCGTTCCGCAAGCGTCACGACCACATGCAGAAGCACGTAGCCGAGCTTGAAGCGGCCGCGCACAAGCGCCACCGCGAGCAGGCACAGCATCGCCAGGGCGGCGTATGCCGGAACGTTGTGGCGCCTGATGCGTGAAAAAGCCATGGAGTCATTCACCGTCTGGGAGATGCGGAGCTCCGCACGCGCGGAGGCCCGCATCCTGTTCACAGGATACAAAGTCAAGATAGTTTACCCGAATCCTGCCAAGCCGGCGTCCGGTCAGCGGCCAGTCAGCCACCCGTGCAGGCACACCCGCGCGCGGGTCCGTCCGGCCGGACGGAGCTTCCCTAATCCACCAAAAACCGGGCGGTATAAGGCGGGATTGAGGAGGTGCCGGTCAGGCGGATAAAATACAGCCCCGCAGGCACCCGCGCGCCATCACCCGCGGTCAGATCCCAACGAACCTCCGTACCCGTGACGACCACACTTCGAATCATGCGGGCCGAGGCATCGCGAATCTCCATGCGGTCATAACCTGCGGTCCCCGAAACCACCAAACGTCCCTGACGGATGCCGTGAGTCACGATGCCGCGCGTGGGAATCTCACCCTGTACCGACATGACCGGCTTTCCCACGGTGGAGTCCCCCCACACGTAGTCCGCCGCGCTGATCCGGAATTCCGTGGGCGGGTTCGGAGGCATCCCCGCAGGCGCCCTCCACGTGTAACTTCCCGTGTTCGGAGCGGATTCCGCAATGGGAGTCCACGCCCCGGAGCCTTGACGGCGTTCGATCTTCACCGCGGCAATCGCGCCGATGCTGCGCCACCGGATACGCACGTCCAACGGACTCGCGAGCGGCGTTTGCACCGGCCCCGTGGGTTCATCCAGAAACAGCCGGTGCAGATAATGCGCGCTCATCGGCGTCGTCGGGGGAACCCGCATCACTTCAAGCCGGCGGTACCGCACCGTCGCGCCCTCCGCCTGCCACGCCAGACCGCCGCGGTCCCACGGCTTGTCCGGCGTCATGTTCGAGCGCGACGCGCTCCCGCTGTTGTTCGATCCCGTCGCACGCGTCGAGTCGTTGAAGATGCGCATGTTCCACAACCGGAACACCGTCGTGTCGTTCACGATGTGGATCGCGCTGTCCGCGCCCCGCACCACCAGATGAAAGCGCAACCAGCGCGTCACGTTGGGCGTGGCGCTTTCGTACACCCGGATGGCCGGGTTCCCGCGATACCAGCGCCCGTTGCAACCGTATTCGCAGGCGTTCACCAGCGTCCCGCCCGTCGCCACGTAATTCCCTCCCTGTCCCGGAGAGGACACCCGCGTGCTGAACGTCACCTGCTGGATCGAGAACGCGGAACCGATCTCGTTCTGCTTGCCCTGGAACTCGATGGAGCGCGGCCAGTTGTTCTGCATGCGGATCGCGGACTCGTCCACGTGATACGTCATGCCGGAGTTGCTGTTGCTGTTCACCGCATCATACTTCGATTCCCAGCGCACGCGATAGTGGCTGAAGGTGGTGTCGAGCGTCCCGATGTTCCCCTGGTTCGCGGTCGTGCCCACACGAATCGTCGCGGTATCCGTGCCTGCGTACTCGATGGAGTACGGCGAACCCGGCGGCGTCACCAGCGGCGCGTTCGCACCCCCCACGTTGTAGGTCCGGGAATAAAAACCGTCGAAGTTGCTGCCGTTGAAAAGGCGCACCCAGCCCGAATCGGCGGCCGTGAACTCCTGCGCGGAAACCGTGCCCGCGAGGGCCGCCGCGCACACGCCTGCCACGGAAACGACACGCACAAAATGTTTCGATGTTCTCCGCATGAATTCTCCCCCAAAAAACCAGTTTTGAAATTCGCCGCCGGCCGCCCTGATCGTTTTCATGGCGCCAAGGCGCGTGTGAAGCGTCCCGAGGGGCCGACCACCGTGAGAATGGCGACTCCTGCGCGCTCGCGCCCATCCGCGAGCAGCACGCGCAAGTCGTAGCGCGCGGGCCCTTCGGCCCGGTGCGACCACAGCACGCGTCCGGCCACGTCGCGCACCTCGGCGCGGTGAGCCCCGTGCTCCCCGACCGTCAGGACGCCGCGTTCCAGTCGATAGTTCGCGGCCAGGCGGATCGCACGATCGTGCGCGAGTGAGACGGCCTCGGGCCGGCAGGAGCCGCGATACCGCACGCGGTACAGGCCCGTGTTCGCGGTGGAGGTGCGGTAGCCGTTGTAGTTGAGGATGTAGAGCGCGCCGTCGGGGCCGAACTGTTGTTCCAGCAGGGTTCCGGACGAGTTGTTCAGAAAGGGAAGATTGAGCAGGTTGTCCGTTCCCGAAGCCGCGAAAAGACGCGCGCGCGCCTGAACCTGCGTGCCGACCGCATCGAGCTTCACCCCGTCGATCCAGTCCTTGTTGAAATCGCCCACCAGCCACGATCCGTGAAAGTGCGGGGGAAACTTGACCGTTGAGGCGAGCGCGCCGTTGTAATAATAGATGTCCCCCGCGACCGCACAATCTCGGCCGTAGGCAATGAGCGCCCCACGTGCCGGTGGCAGATTGGTCAATCCGGTATTCCCGGAGCGGTTGTTCACGGGCGACGAAACCGTGCCGCCGCCTGTGTTCACCACCACCTGGTTTCCCGCCCAATAGGGCCACCCGAAATTCCCGGGTGTCGTCGTGAAGTTGAACTCCTCCGCCTGCTTCGCCGGATCTGTGGACGCGACAGGAAGCGCCGCGCCCTGTGCCGCGTCGGGCCCCACGTCGCCCCAACCAATACCACCGCGCACGCTATCGATCGAAAGCGTGTAAGGGTTGCGACTGCCCATCACATAGATTTCCGGAAGGGTCTGCGGTGTTCCGGAGGGAAAAAGGTTGCCCGCGGGAATATCATAGGTCACGCCCGCGCCGGGTGTCAGAGCGACGGAGGCGTCGGCCAGTGGCTTAGGTTTCACACGCAGGATTTTTCCAAAAGGACTGTTCGTGTTGGCCGCCTGGAACGGATTCTCGTTCATGAAGGACGACGGCAACGTGCTGCCACCGTTGTCGCCCACCGTCACCCACAGATTGGCGTCCTTGTCGAAACGGATCACACCACCCATGTGCTGCGACGAAGACGGCGCGGAGAACTGCAGGATGACCTTGCCCGACGTCATGTCGAGCGTGTTGCCGCTTATTTTGTAGCGCGTGACGCGCCACACAGAATTTCCCACGCCCAAAGTGGTGTAGAGATAAATCCAGCCGTTGGACGAAAATCCTGGATCGAGGGCGATGCCGTGCAAGCCCAGGGTACTCGACGGATTGGAGGTCGGGACGGGAACGGCTGACGTCTCATAGGCGAAATCCGCGAGGGTCACCGTGGTGCCCGTCGCTCCGGAATACTTCTGCACACGACCGTAACGCTGCGTAAAATACACATCCACATTGCCCTGAGCATCCTGTCCAAAAGCCATCTTGAGCGGCTCCTGCACGGTCGGGTTCGTCGCGGTGCGAACAAGTGTATCGATCGCAAAATCCGTTGACGCGAGCGGAGCGCATCCTTCATGGCTGAAGGCGGAAATCTGGGCCGAAGCGTGGGGCGCTCCCCACAGCAACACTGACAGCAGGACGGGTCCGAGGGAAGGGAAGACGGGCATCAGGCAGCACTCCCAGGAAGTCTGGCAGAGGAATACACAAAGGGCATTCTAAAGCTACCGTCATTTGTCCGAATGCACCCGTGATATCGACGAAGTCGGGGGGGCCGGGCGTCAAAACATCGTGGATAACCGGCGGGGCGGCGCCCACCCGGCAGCTACAGGGACGCGGTCACTCAGACGCGGGGGCGCAAGGGCCCGCACGCTTCCCGCAACGCAGCTTCCAGCACCGGGTAACGAAATACGAAACGGGTTTCGGGCTCCACGCGCTGCCCGTGCAGGAACACTGCAGACAAATCTCCGAGTCCCGCCCGCAGCGCAAATGCGGGAACACGGAACAGCAAAGGGCGATGTAAAACTTCCGCCATTATTTTCGCGAAGGTGCGTTGCGTGAGCGGCTCGCCCGCAGCACCGTGGATCGGGCCGTGGATCGCGGCGTTCGTCACGGCTTCGAAAAAAAGTTCCGCCGCGTCGTCGCGATGGATCCACGGCCAATATTGGCGGCCATCGCCCAGCACCGCGCCCAGGCCCAGACGCGTCGTCACCCGCAGCGGCGCCAAGGCGCCGCCGCCGCGGCCCAAAACCATGCCCAGCCGGATCACCGCCACCCGCGCGCCGTGCGCCTGCGCACCGCGCGCGGCCTCCTCCCAGGCCGCCGCCATGCGCCCGAGAAAGTCCTCGCCGGGAGGATCGCCGGGGCGCACGGGCTCGTCGCCGCGGGAGCCGTAATAACCCATGCCCGACGCGGCGACGAACACGGGCGGGCGCGCCTCGAGACGACCCAGGGCCGCGACCAAAAGGCGCGTGCCGTCGACGCGGGAGCGCCACAACATCTCCTTCCGCGACCGCGTCCACGGCCCCCCGGCGATGGAGGCCCCCGCCAGATGCACCACCCCGTCGAAACCTTCCGCCGGCGCGCGCCCGGATGTGAGGTCATCCCATGTCATCACCGGCACGGCGGCGGGCAAACGGGCGCGCGCCACCGCCGCGTCGCGGCTCAAGGCCGCGACGCTCCACCCCTCCGCAAGAAACCGTTGCGTGACCGCCGTTCCCACGAACCCGGTGGCCCCCGTGATCAGGATTTTCATGGCCCCAATAATAAAGAACCCCCGGTGACCTGGGGCCACCGGGGGTTCATTGAGGACGCGGGATCGTTCAATCCGGCCGAAGGCGCGAAGCGCGTCAGCGGCCCGAGCGCATCAGCGACTTGAGCGACACCGCCAGCTTGACGTTGTTCTGCTTCTTCGGCGCGGTCCCGGAGAACTTCTGCACCAGCTGGTCCACCGTCGCCTTGGGCTTGGCGGGCCTGGAGCCCGGACGGCCCTTGCCCTGCGGACGTCCTTCGCCCGAGGACGCGGTCTTCATCGAAAGCGAAATGCGCTTCTGTTCCATGTCGACGCCCAGGACGCGCACCTGCACGACCTGCCCCGGGGCCACCACCTTGCTGGGATCCTGCACGAACTTGTCGGAGAGCTCGGACACGTGGACGAGACCGTCCTGGTGCACGCCGATGTCGACGAACGCACCGAAAGCCGTCACATTGGTGACCACGCCTTCGAGGCTCATGCCTTCCTGCAGGTCCTTCAGATCCTGGACCTTGGCGTTGAAGCGCGCGTACACGAAGGTCGAACGCGGGTCGCGCGCGGGCTTTTCGAGCTCGGCGACGATGTCCGTCAGCGTCGGCAGACCCACTTCGGGAGACACGTACTTGTTGAGGTCGAGCTTGCGGACGGCTTCGCCGTTGCCGATCATTTCCTTGAGGGGAACTCCGGCATCCTCGCACATCGACTTCACCAGGTCATAACGCTCGGGGTGCACGGCCGACGCGTCGAGCGGGTTTTCCGATTCACGCACGCGCAAAAAGCCCGCGGCCTGTTCGAAGGCCTTGGGGCCGAACTGCGGCACCTTCACCAGCGCCGCACGCGAGGGGAACGCGCCGTGCTCGTTGCGGTAGTCAACAATGCTCTTGGCCAGCGCCTTGTTGATGCCCGACACCTGGGCCAGCAGCGGCTCGGACGCCTGGTTGACGTCGACGCCCACGCGGTTCACGCACGACTCGACCACCTGCTCGAGTTTGGTCTTCAGTTCGTTCTGGTTCACGTCGTGCTGGTACTGGCCCACACCGATCGACTTCGGCTCGATCTTCACCAGTTCCGCGAGCGGATCCTGCACACGGCGCGCGATGGAGACGGCGCTGCGGATGGTGGCGTCCAGATCGGGGAACTCCTTGCCCGCGATGGGCGACACCGAGTAGACCGACGCGCCCGCCTCCGACACGATCACCTTGATCGGCGGGTTCTCCAGCTGCTTGAACGCTTCGGCGACGAAGCCGTCGACCTCGCGCGAGGCCGTCCCGTTGCCGATGGCCACGAGTTCGACCTTGAAGCTTTCGACCATCGCCAGGAAAATCGTGGTGGCCGCTTCCACCTGCTTGTTCTGCAGGGGCTGGATGACGCGGTGCTCAAGCAGCTTGCCCGTGGCGTCGACCACCGCGAGCTTCACGCCCGTGCGGAAACCGGGATCCACGCCCATCACCACCTTCGAGCCGGCCGGCGGCGCCAGCAGCACTTCGGAGAGGTTCTTCTGGAAGACCTTGAAGGCTTCGGCTTCGGCGCGCTCACGCAGGTGCAGGCGCGTCTCGGTTTCGATGGAGGGCTTGAGGAGGCGGTCGTACGCATCGCGCACCATGCCTTCCAGGTCGGTACGGAACGGGGAGTTCGCGCGCACCGCCCGCGCCTGCAGCATCGGCACGACCTTTTCGTCGTCGAGCCACAGTTCGGTCTTGAGCACGTTTTCCTTTTCGCCGCGACGGATCGCGAGAATGCGGTGCGAAGGCAGATCCTTCACCTTCTCCTTGAAGGAGTAGTACATCTCGAACTTGGAGCGCTTGCCTTCCCAGTCCTTGCGGGCCTGGGTCGCGAGGACGCCCTCCTTCACCGCGATGTCGCGCAGCAGGGCGCGGTTCTCGGAATCCTCCGCGAACTCTTCCGCGAGAATGTCGAGCGCGCCCTTCAACGCGGCCGCCGCATCCGGCACGTTCTTCTCGGCGTTCACGTAATCGGCCGCGATCTGTTCGGGCGTCTTGTCGCCGACGGGCTCCTGGGCGGCGAGGATGCGCGCCAGCGGCTCCAGCCCGGCTTCCTTCGCCACCATCGCGCGCGTGCGGCGCTTGGGCTTGTAGGGCAGGTACAGGTCTTCGAGCACAGTCTTCGAAACCGTGGCCAGAATCTTTTCGCGCAGCTCGGGCGTCAGCTTGCCCTGCTCCTCGATGCTCTTCAGCACCGTCTCACGGCGATCGGAAAGCTCCTTGTAATACTCGTAACGCTCTTCGATCAAGCGGATCGCGTTTTCATCAAGGGAGCCGGTGGCTTCCTTGCGGTAACGTGTGATGAAGGGCACCGTGGCACCCTGGTCGAGAAGCGCCAAAGTGTTACGAATGCTCTCAAGGGAGAGTTTGGACTCGGATGCGATAATTTCAGCGAAATTCACGATAAACTCCAGAAAAATGGCGCCCAGACCAGCCTGGTGCGGGGGGCAGGGCCATCAAAGTTAGCACCCGGCAAGGGACTTGGCGCGAAAAAATGCGGCGAAATGACCGTTTCGTGACAAACGCCGGCCCCGTCCCGCATATGTTTGAATCATAAACCCGAACCAAGGATTCAGCCATGACACACGCATCAATGGAAGCCTGGGAAGGCGCGACCCTCTACTATCAGTACATCAAGGACATCAACAAGTATCCGCTTCTCACCCGGGCCGAGGAAGTGGAACTGCTCCGGCGTGTGAAGGCGGGCGACCAGCGCGCCATGGACCGGCTTGTGTGCTCGAACCTGAAGTTCGTCATCAATGTCGCCTTCATGTACAAGAACCAGGGGTTCTCCCTCCCGGAACTGATCAACGAGGGGAATCTCGGTTTGATCGAGGCCGCCAAGCGCTTCGACATCAACCGGAACCTCAAGTTCATTTCGTACGCCGTCTGGTGGATCCGCCAGTCCATCACCCGCGCCATTGCGGAACGGGCCCGGCTCGTGCGCATCAGCGCCGAAAAGGAACTCATCCTGCGGCGTTTCTCCAAGCACAACGTGTCCATGCGCCAGACCATCGGCGGCGGCATGATCATGGATACCGAAGCCTTGGGCCAAAAAATGGGGTACACCGGCCGGCAGATCGAGAAAATCATGGAAATGGGCATGCGTCATGCCTCCCTGGACGATCCCATCGGAACCGAGGAGGGCACCTCCATTCTCGACATGGTTGAGGACACCCACACCGAAACTCCCGACTCCCCGGTGCAGGAAGAATCGAAAAAACGCCATGTCACGAGCCTTCTGGCCCGCCTGCCCGACCAGGAAAAAACCGTGTTGGGCATGTATTTCGGCCTGAATGGCCAGGAACCGCTCAATTTGGAGGAAATCGGAGAAGTCATCGGACTTTCCAAGGAACGCGTGCGCCAGATCAAGGAAAAAGGACTGGCCGCCCTGCGGAACATGGAAGAGGCCCACGAACTCGCCATGTTGGGGTAGATTAAAATCAGGCGAGTTTAAAAACCTGGAGATTCTCCGAGAAACCTCTCTCCCCCTCTCCTGTCCCCGGGTTTTTGGCCGGGGTCTCCCGCAAGGGGGGCCCCGGTTTTTTTTATGCCACCCTTCCACCCAAAGAAGGAAAGGGTGGCATAAAAAAAGCGCGACTCAACGAGTCGCACTGACCGTTTACGGATGTCCCCACAATCGTGCGTACGAATCGCATCGACGGTGCGACAACACGACGGGCATGCAGGGAGTTGGAGCGCACAAAAAAACGGGCCGTCATGCGACGAGCCCGTTTTTTTGTGCGGGTGCGGCGCGGGGTGAACCGCGCCGGGAACCTTGCACGATCACACGATCAGGGTGTCGCGGTCCTCTTCGGACTGGACGGCATTGCCGCCGCGCCACACGCTGTTGCCTTCGAACAGCTTGAGGCGTTCGTCGCCCGTCGCGGGGTTCAGCCAGTGCTCTTCGCTGATCTGGCCGCTCTTGCCGTAGACGGTGAGCGCGTTGCGGTAGCAGGCGAGCTCCACATGTTCACGCGGCACACCCTGCTCGAGCATCAGGCGGGCCGTCTTGGGCACGGCCAGAGCGTCGCTCGTGCCCCAGTCCGCGCTGCTGTCGACGATCATGCGCTCGGGGCCGTACTTCTTGATGAGGTCCACCATGCGCTGGTTGCCCATTTTCGTTTTGGGATAAATGGTGAACGCGCACCAGAAACCGCGGTCGAGCACTTCCTTGCAGGTCTCTTCGTTGTTGTGGTCGATCACCACGAGGGAGGGATCGATGCCGTGTTCGACCACCACGTCCATGCTGAGCGACGTCCCGCGCTTCTTGTCGCGGTGCGGCGTATGGATCATCACCGGCAGCCCGGCTTCCCTGGCCAGCTCGAGCTGGGCGCGGAAAGCCTTGTCCTCGGCCTTGGTGATTTCGTCGTAACCGATCTCGCCGACGGCGACCACGCCCTCCTTGCCGAGGAAGCGGGGCAACATGTCGAGCACCTCTTCGGCGAGGGGTTCGTTGTTGGCTTCCTTGGAGTTGAGCCCCATGGTGCAGTAGTGGCGGATGCCGAACTGCGACGCGCGGAAGCGCTCCCAGCCGATCAGCGAAGCGAAATAATCCAGGAAGGTGCCCGCAGTCGTGCGCGGCTGTCCGACCCAGAAAGCGGGTTCGATCACGGCGACCACGCCGGCCTCGCGCATGGCCTGGTAGTCGTCGGTCGTGCGCGACACCATATGGATATGGGGATCGATGAGGCGCAGCGTGTTCAGGTCAGGACTTGTCATGATTCTCCCAGGTAAGCGTCCCGTCTTCGAGAGACGGAACCAGTTCGGGGGCCTTGGCCCTCACAAGGTCGCGCAGGGATGCGCGACCGGTATTCCAGGCCCCCAGGGCCGCCCCGCGGCGGTCGAGGCCGTCCCGTTCGAAGGCCGCGTCCAGGGCCGTTTCCGCGGCTCCCGCGGCCGCATCGCCCACGAAGGGGGCGACGCAACGCCAGGCTTCAGGCGAGATGGCGCGACCGGCGGCCCACCGTTCCCGCGCGAGATCGGAAATCATGCGGGCGAGATCGGCATTGGCGCGCGCGTCGAGACCGAAAACCCCGCCCAGGGGGAGTTCGACGAACAGACACTTCACGATCATCTGGTTCCAGGCGATGTCGTCGAAACGTTCGGATGGATAAGGATTGCGCTGCGAGACGGCGAAGAACACGTCGCCCATGTTGGAACGAATGCCCTCGCGCGCGATGTGCAGCAACGACTCGTTGCCCGGGAGCAGGAACAGGGATCGCGCGAGGGCGACATGTTCGCCGAGATCGGCCGTCTGGAACAGGGCGAGGATGGATTTCGTCGATGCGTCGGAGGCGGGCAACGCCAGCAACAATGCGGCGCGGGCCGCCTGATCGATCGTCCAGTCGCGCAAGTCCCAGCCCGGATGCGCGGTGAAGGCATCCGCCTGTTCGCCGGCGTCGGCGGCCAGCACGGCGGTTCCCGCCTTGCGCACGGCCAGACCGAACGCCAGCTGGAAGGTGCGGTCGGGCGCACCGGCGGCGATGGCCGCGCACTGGTCGCGCACCCACGCGGAGGCGGCGGGGTCCAGACGGCGGTCAAGCCAGGAAAGGATCAAATCTTGTTGTGTCATGACGGAAGCTCCACGTCGGCCAAAGATACAATGGACAAAGGTATCCATGGGGATTTCGTGGGACGGGAGGGAGGCGGACGAAAATGCGGACAGCCGCATTTTCGTCCGGGTTTCGTGGGGACAACCGGGAGCGCGCGCACGGCGCGTGCAGGACGCGGGCTCCGCATCGCGGAAATACCCGGGGGCCCCGGGCTCCGCGACGCGGAGCCCGGGCACTCCCCCTGCGGAACGCAGGTTTACCCCCCGAAAATCACGGCTTGGGGCCGTTCACCAGCGGAAACCGATCTTGTCCAGACGCGCGATCTTGTCCGCGTCCAGGCGACCCGAACGCTTTTTGGCGCGCTGGATGCTGCACCACGCGATGACGCGCAGATCCTTGAGCGCGGATGCCTGGAGCACGGGCCATCGGGTGGGGTTGTCGCGCTTGTATTCCTTGAGAAGGTCGTAGAACTTCATCCAGTTCACTTCCTTGACGCTCCACTGGAAGCCCAGCTTGTCGAGGCCCGCGACGCGGTCGGACGACAGTTTGCCGGCCTTGTGGGCGCAGCGTTGGAGATGGCACCAGAGACCGAGACGGTTGCCCTTCGGGAACTCCTCGCGGGCCTTCGGCCAGCGACCGGGATGCTTCGCGCGGTACAGGCGCAGGGTCTTGAGATGCTCTTCCCAGCTGTCGGGCAATTCGAAGGGGAACTTGATCTTCTCGAGCTGCAGGCGGCGCTTCTTCGGCAAGGTGCCGGCGGCGAAGGCCTGGCGCTGGCGCCAGACCCAGAGGCCAAGGCGGTTGCCCTTCGGGAACTCCTGGCGGGCGATGGGCCAGCGGTCCTTGTTGCGCTTGCGGAACTCGAGAAGATGCGCGAACTGTTCATCCCAGTGCATGCCGCGGGCGTCGATCTTGTTCCATTCGAAACCCGCCTTCTGCAGCGAGGAGACGCGACGCGCGTCCAGTTCGCCACGCTCGCGCAGGTCGCGCTGGCGGTTGGCCCACAGGCCGACGCGGTTGCCTTTGGGAAACTCTTCCGAGGCCTTGGGCCAGCGCCCGTGTTTGTCGTGAAACTTCACGAGATGGGAAAACTGTTTTTCCCACTGGGTGTCCCATCGCGTCCGCGCGGGTTCGGGAACGGCCGCCTTGGATCGGACGGTTTTCGTCTTCTTTTTCATGAGGATTCCTTCGCAGCGGCCGGCCAACGTTCCACGGGGGAAAGGACAGGGGGCCGCGCGTGTTGCAGGGGGTTTTATCCGTGATTGTTGTGGTGACGACAATCTAGAATTTCAAACACAGCCCAGACAAGCGTTATCGTGAAAATCCAATGTTTTTCACACAAAAGCGATAACTTCTACACTTTTTACTTTGTAATGAAACCCGCTCGTTTGAAACATTCTGTGACAAAACGTCCCCACTCCGCCCTCCGCCGCGCACGGGCGGGAGAGGTCAGGGGGTTCCGGTGCGGCTACGGGCGGGATCCCGGCGCCCGTGCGTTTGCGCCGCCTTCAGACGGGCCGCACGCAGGGCCTTGTGGCGCCGGACAACCCGCTCGCCCCAGGACCAGGCGGCCAGCGTCAGGGGGTAAGCCACAAGGGCCCCCAAGGCCCCGGAGGCGAGGCTGCCGACGAGAAGCGGCTTCCCGTAGGTGGCCAGAAACCGCGCCGCGCCGTCGTAGTGGGTGTTATCGACGGCCACGAAGGCCGGCGCCAGCCAGTGGCCGAGCTTCAGCTGCATCCAGATCAGGCCCGGCGCGGTAAACGGGTTGCTGACCAAAGTGGCGAACCCGGCGGCGGCGATGTTGGCCCGCATGAAGTAACAAAGAACGGCCGACAGGAGGATTTGCAGTCCGATGAGCGGGAGCATGCCGAAGAAAACCCCGATCGCCACGCCGGAGGCCAGCGACTCGCGCCCGGGGACCCACAGCGACGGCTCGAACAGGCGCGATCCCAGCAGACGGTGCACCAGCGAACCGCGCAGCTGACGCTGCCGCGGCCTGACCCGCAGCAAATACTGGAACGGGGTGCGCCACCAAGGGCGCTCCAGGACGTGTTTGCGGGGGCGCGGGACGCGCGGCTGTTGATCCGGTTCGCTCATGGCCACCAACAAAATACCTTGAATTGCGGCACCGGATTTGCGCTGGGAAGCAACCCGTCCGACAGGGAAACGCTTCCCGGGCCCTTGCGGCCCGGATCGCTCCATTCGGAAACGTATGAAATGACGCGACTGAAACCCTGGCGCGCCCTTTCATCCAGAATGAAACGATGTGGCACGCTCCGGCCCGCCGTGAAACCGCGAAGTTCGCGATCACAGGCAAAATTCCGGGAAGGGGGTGCCGAAAATAATAATTTGGACCCCGGAGGTTTTTTCATGTTCAAGCGTATCCTGCTTTTTGTCCTCACCAACATTCTGGTGATCGCCACCATCACCATTGTCCTGCAGATTCTCGGAATCGGGAACTATCTCACCGAGCGCGGGATCGATTACGGCGCCCTGCTGGCCTTCTGCCTCGTGTGGGGCATGGTCGGCGCGTTCATTTCGCTCGGCCTTTCCCGCATCATGGCCAAATGGTCGATGCGCGTCCGCGTGATCGACCCCCGCAATCCGGGCGAGTATCGCGATCTGGTCGCCATGGTGCAGGCCATGTCGCAGAAGGCGGGCCTGCCCGTCCTGCCGGAGATCGGCGTTTACGAAAGCGCGGACATCAACGCGTTCGCAACCGGGCCGTCCAAGCGGCGCTCGCTGGTCGCGGTGTCCTCCGGTCTGCTCCAGCGCATGGACCGCGACCAGGTCGAAGGCGTGATCGCGCACGAAGTGGCCCACATCGCCAACGGCGACATGGTCACCATGACGCTGATCCAGGGCGTGATCAACGCCTTCGTGATGTTCTTCGCCCGCGTGGCGGCCT
>CAYQFG010000028.1:18999-25014 GCA_964416695.1 uncultured Bifidobacterium sp. | reverse complement strand
TGAATCCCCCGCCCGGGGCGGGGGAGGTTCCTGCCGATGACGCCGGGGGCGCGCGCAGGGCCTTCCGGCGGGGAGACCTCGCCGCGCTGTTGTTGACCGGGGCCATCGCCCTGATCGTGATTCCGCCCGTGTACACCGCCGCCGCCCGCATCACCGCGCCGATGACGGCCTCGGGCGGCAGCCCTGCCCACAAGGACAACTTCGGGACGGCACAGTCATTGTCGCACCTGATCTTCAACGACCCCGTCAACAATCCGCTGACGGTGTCCTTCGAACTGATCAGCATCCTTATTCTCGTGGGCGTGATCGCCGCCGTCAACTTCGGGCGTCGCAAGGCGCGCCGGCGCGTCTCCCGCGATCCCCTGGCGCCCTCCGCCGACGGGAGGGACGCATGACCTTCCTGACGCTGCCGAACGCCCTGGCCGTGGCGATGCTGCTGGTGCTGATCGGCGCGCTCGGCGTCTTGCGCCGCCGCAACCTGATCCTCATGCTGCTGTCCGTGGAAATCATGCTCAACGGCGTGAACCTGACCCTGATCTCGTTCAATCACTTCCTGTGGGGCGCCACCGAGCTGGGCCACTACATGTACATGCTGTCCATCGGTGTGGCCGCGGTGGAAGCGGCGGTGGGGCTGGCGATGATCATCGTGCTGTTCCGCAACCACAATGACGTGACGCGCGCGCGCATTTCCCGTCTGGGGGAAGAGGTCGACAGCGGGGACGACGGGCATGCCGCTGCGGCCGCGGCCGTCTCTGCGGTGCCGGGTGTTTCCGGTGAGGTGCGGACATGAATCACGCCCTTTCGCCCGTGTTGCTGGCGCTGCCGGCCATTCCTGCCTTGTCGGCCCTGATCCTGGCGCTGTTCGGTGCCGGCTGGATCCGCAAGGGTTCCTACAGCCTCGTCGGAGGCCTGGCGACGGTCGCGGCCGGCGTGGCGTTCGCCCTCGCGTTGACGCTGACGTCAGCCGGCCTGCTCGGGACGGATGCGGCGGTGTCCCTCGACCTGGGCGCCTGGATCGCGGCCGGCGGGTTCGACGCCGGGCTGAAACTCACCGCCGATTCGGCCGGTTACGTGATGGTGTTGCTGGTCACCTTCTTCGGCTTTCTCATTACCGGCTACTCCCTGGGTTACATGCGTCATGATGCCGCCGAAGGACAGCAGGCGCGTTTTTTCGCCAGCCTGAACCTGTTCGTGGCCTCCATGCTGGTGCTGGTGCTGGCCGATAATCTGGTGCTGATGTTTCTGGGTTGGGAAGGCGTGGGGGTCTGCTCCTACCTCTTGATCGGCCACTACTGGAGTGAAAAGGGCGTGCCGCTGGCGGCCTACCGCGCGTTTTTCGTGAACCGCATCGGTGACCTGTTGTTCCTCCTTGGCGTATTCACGTTGTTTGCGGCCTTCGGGACCATGTCGCTGTCGGAGCTGTCCGTTCGCGCCGCCTCGGGCCACGGGCCCTTGATGTTCATTGGTCGTGAGCACCTTGCGATCCTGGGCGCCTTCCTTCTGCTCGGCGGCGCTTTCGCCAAGTCGGCGCAAGCGCCCCTCCATGTGTGGCTCGCCGATGCGATGGCCGGCCCCACGCCGGTCAGTGCGCTGATCCACGCCGCCACCATGGTCACGGCGGGCATCTACCTGATCATGCGTCTCGACTGGCTGTACGCCGCCGTGCCGCAAGCCCGCCTGGTGATCGCCCTGTGCGGCGTGGTCACGCTGGTCGTGGGCGCATTCATGGCGCTGACGCAGACGGACATCAAAAAGATTCTGGCCTACTCGACGCTGTCGAACCTCGCGCTGATGTTCCTCGCGCTCGCGGCCGGCTCCGCCCAGGCGGCCATGCTGCACCTGCTCGGCCACGCGTTCTTCAAGGCCCTGCTGTTCCTCTCGGCCGGCAGCGTCATCCACGCCGCCCATCACGAGCAGGACGCCCGCAGGCTCGGCGGTGTGCTCAAGACCCTGCCGGTCACGCGCATCGCGTTCTGGATCGGCTGCATCGGCGGCGCCGGCCTGATCCCCTACCTGTCGGCGGGGTTCTTCACGAAGGAAGCCGTGCTGGAGTCCATCCGCGCCGCGACGTTCAACGGCTTCGGCCTCGGCGTGTCGGGAAACGTGTTGTACTGGGTCGTGCTCGCCGTCGAATCGTTGGCGGCGCTGTATCTGTTCCGCCTGCTGGGTTACCTCAACGGTGAAAAAACCGTCCCGGGAGATGCCCACGCCCACGAGGCGCCGCGCGAAACCAGTCCGGCCATCCGCGTGGTCCTGGTGCTTCTGACGATCGCGGCGCCGGCGTTCGCGTTGTTCAGCGCAGGGCCCGTGTTGACCTCCTGGGTCACGGCGGGCGCCGGGCATGCGGAAGCCCTCCACTGGGGACACGTCGCCCCGTTCATCGCGATCAACATCGTGCTGGCGGCGATCACCTATGCGATCTTCTCTTCGGCCCGGCGCCGCGAAGCCGTACTGGCCCGCCTCTCCGTCCTGGGCTGGGGGGGCCGCGGCCCGCTGGACCGCAAGTTCTGGTTCGACGACCTGTATGAGGTGATCATCGTCCTTCCGCTCAAGGTTCTGGCGTGGACGTTCCGGTTGCTGGTCGAGAACCTCGTGATCGGGATCCTGTACCTGTTGGCGGCCGCAGGCCGCGGCCTGACGACGCTCGCCAACCGGACGCAGACCGGACGACCGCAGCACTACGCGGTCGTGATCCTGTTCTTCATGGCCCTCCTCGCATGGGCGCTTCTCTGGGGGCAGGGATAATGCCGGGCACCTCGATGCTTCTGTCGCTTGCGCTGTTTCTGCCGCTGGTCGCGGCGTTGATCCTCGCCTTCCGCCGCGGCCCGTCCGCTCCGGGACTGTCGCTCGCCTTTTCCTGGGTGTATGCCCTCGTCGCGGTGCTGACCGCCGGCGCCGCGTTGTGTTCGGAGACCGGCCTTGCGGCGTCCGCTTCCGTAATGCGCATCGGCGTCACCGGTTTCGAAATCGAACCCCGCCTTTTCCTTGATGCGCGCGGCGCCCTGTTCCTGCTCCTTTTGGGACTGTGCCCTCCCGTCGTCCTGACGCTGTTGCGCCGCGTGCGCTCGGTGGATGCCGCAGGGCACGACGCCCGGTCGCAGGACATCGCGGCGTGGGCCCTGATTTTCGGTCTCGCGGGTGTGTTTCTGGCGGACTCCCTGCTCCTGTTCTACTTCTTCTGGGAAGCTTCGCTCGTCGCGGTTTACTTCTGGATCGGGTTGCATGGCCGCCGCAACCGGTTCGGCGGTCCGGTTTACCCCGCCCTGATGCGCTTCGTCCTGTTCACGCTCGCGGGAAGCCTGCCCCTGCTGGCGTCCATCGCGGCCGTATGCGCCGCCAACTTCCGGGACCCGGGCCTCAGCGGTCTGGCCGCCACGGTGGCCCACCTTTCCCCCACCGCGCGCGGCTGGGTGTTCCTGGGCTTCCTGCTCGGCTTCGCGGTCAAGCTGCCCCTCTTCGGATTCCACGGCTGGCTGCGGGATACGTACAACGTGGCGCCGCCCGCCTGCCGCGCACTGCTCTCGGCGGCCATGTCCAAGATGGGCGCCTTCGGCCTCCTGCTGGTTCTGGCGCCGGCATTTACCGCCGAGCTGTCGCACTATGCGCCGATCCTCCTGACGCTCGCGGCGATCGGCGCGCTTTACGGCGGCGTCCTGATGCTGGCGCAGGATCGCCTCCTCGATGTGCTGGCGTACGCCTCGCTCTCCCACCTCTCCATTCTCGCGCTCGGCATTTTCTCGTCGGCGGCCACGCTGCCCACACTCTCCTCCACCACGGCGGGCTTTTCGGGCGCGGCCCTGCTCACGTTCAGCCATGCCCTGCTGATGGCCTTCCTGTTCGCGCTGGACGCCCGTGCCCTGTCGGGTCCCGGCAGCGCGGAGCGCGGCCTGCACGCCGGGCTGCGCGCGCGTCAGCCCCGCCTGTATGCCTTCCTGCTGCTGGCGGTGTTCGCCTCCGCCAGCCTCCCCGGCCTGAACAACTTCCCCGGCGAAGTGCTGACCCTGTTCGCGGCCTACACCGTGTCGCCCTGGCTGGCCTTCGTCGCCGGGTTGGGCGCCCTGGTCGGCGCCGCGGCGCTCGTGCGCCTTGTCCACAACGCGTGGCTGGGGAAAAAAGACGGGGAAGAGGACGCCGCCCCGCCCCGCCCCGATGCCGAACTGATCGCACCGGACCTCTCACGCTCCGAAACCTCCGTGGCCGTATTCGCCGCAGCCTTGTGGCTTGTGTTCGGACTGTATCCGATGCTCCTGCTGCGTCCGCTTGAGCGCGCCTTTTCTCTGATCCACGCCACGGGCTGGACGCCCTGAGGGAGGATTTGAGGACATGATGAACGCCTATATCCTCTCGCAGTTTCCCTTGCTGGCCGGTTTTGCCGGACTGCTGATCCTCGCCGTGCTGAAGCCCGCGAAAGACGGCGGGCCCACGCCGGGCACGGATGCCCTGTCCCAGCTGATCACCCTGTTTGCACTCGGTTTTTCCGCGGTGCTCTCCTATTGGGTGCTGATCCCCGGAGAACAGTTCTTCGGCGGGGCGATCGGCGTGACCGTCATCGGCAAGCCCATCGCCATCGGCGCGCTCGCCCTGGCCTTCCTCGCCGTCCTCGCCTCGCCCGAATACCTGGGCAAGGTGCGCATGCGCGCCACGGATTTCCGCATGGTGGTGCTGGCCCAGGCCATCGGGATTTATCACCTGCCGCTCGCCGGCGATCTGGCCACGTTGTTCATCGCGTTCGAACTGGTCTCGATTCCTTCGTACGTGCTCGCCGGCTTCAACTTCCGGGATGCGCGCGCCAACGAAGCGGGCATGAAGTATCTCGTGCTCGGCGCGCTGGCGAGCGTGTTCTTCCTGCTGGGAATCGCCTTCCTGTACGGCACGACGGGAAGCCTGGCGCTGACCGCCATCGAACAACGCATCGGAGGGTTCGTCCTTGAAGGTGCGGAGGCCCACCTGCTGCTGGCGAAGGCCGCGCTCGTGTTCTTCCTCGTGGCCGTCATGTTCAAGGTGGCCGCCGCGCCGTTCCATCTCTGGCTCCCCGACGTTTACCAGGGCGCGAACCTCGCGTCGCTGTCGCTCATCGCCGCGCCCGCGAAGGTCGCCCTGTTCGGTCTCGCGGCCCTGCTGCTGTGGGGGCCGTTCGCATACCTGCATGAAACCTGGAAGCCGCTGGTGCTGGTCATCGCGCTGTTGTCCGCTGTGCTGGGGAATTTTCAGGCCCTGGGCCGCGGCGCCCAGCGCAACGTCAAGCGCGTGCTGGCCTACTCCTCCACGGTCAATGCCGGCTTCATCCTGCTCGCGCTGTTCCTCGAATCCGCGGGCGCGTTCCTCCTGTACCTGCTCGCCTACGGCATCACGCTGGTGGGCACGCTCGCGGCCCTGTCAGCGCTGGGTACCCGGACGGCCGACATCGACAGCACCGACGACCTGAACGGTCTCGGTCGCCGTCACCCGTGGATCTCGGGTGCGCTGACCATCCTGCTGTTCAGCCTCGCGGGCATTCCGTTGACCGCCGGTTTCGCCGCCAAGTTTACGGTGGTGGCGGATGCGTTCACCCCCGGGTTCTTGCCCGCACCCGGCTTCATTCCCGTGCTGGTCGCCTCCGTGGTCTTGAGCCTGGTGTCCTTCGTCTTCTACTTCCGCCTGGTGCGGGCCCTGTGGATGCCCGCTCCGGCCCCTGCCGGGGAGGGCGCCGCGCGCGACACCTCCAGGACCGGTTACGCTCCGCGCGGCACGGACTTCAACGCGGTGTTTGTCACCGGAGTGTGCACGCTGCTGGTCATCGTGATCGGCATCCTCATGCGCGTTCCCGGTCTGCCCTGAGCCCTGCCGATATTCCGCGTCGCCGCTTCCGTATTCCGGGCCTCCCGCTCTCCCGCCCTCCCGCCCCGGGACATGGGGATGAGGACGCGCGGATCCGGTGCCGCCGCATCCCTTCTTCCCCCCCCTGCGTGCGCCCTGAGCGCCAATGGCCGCACAATGGCCACACAATGGCCACACAAGTTCCACAGATTCCATACG
>CAYQFG010000028.1:16868-18899 GCA_964416695.1 uncultured Bifidobacterium sp. | reverse complement strand
CAATGGCCGCACAATGGCCACACAATGGCCACACAAGTTCCACAGATTCCATACGTCACGCCGGGCGCACGCCGCACCCACCCGGGCCGCTTTTGATCCGCCCGTCCTGATTGCCCCACTCAGCCCAGCGTCACGTCGAAAATCATCATCATCACGAAGCCGATGAACAAACCCGCCGTCGCGACCTTTTCATTCCCGTTCGCGTGCGTCTCCGGGATGATCTCGTGACTGATGACGAACAGCATCGCCCCGGCCGCGAACGCCAGCCCCCAGGGGAGCAAGAGCAGGGACGCGGTCACCACGCCCGCTCCGATGATCGCTCCCAAGGGTTCAACCAGGCCTGATCCCAAAGCGATCAACCCCGCCCGTGTGCGCGTCATCCCCTGCAGGCCGAGCAGCGACACGGCGATGGCGAACCCTTCGGGGATGTTCTGGATGCCGATACCCAGCGACAACGCCGCCCCGCGGCCGGTGTCTCCGGCCGCGTAGCCCGCCCCCACCGCCAACCCTTCCGGAAAATTGTGCAGCGTCACGGCGAGCACGAAAAGCCACACGCGCCGGATGCGGCGCGCCTCGATGAGTTTCGAGGGCTGCATGCCTTTCACAGCGTGTTCGTGCGGCGTCAACGCGTCGATGAGCCAGAGCACGAGGCCTCCCAGCAGAATGCCGGCTGCCATGATGAACGCCCCGGGGAGCTCCCCCGAGGTTTCCGCGGCGGCGTGCAGGCCGGGGACGATGAGCGAAAACGCCGTGGCGGCCAGCATGATGCCCGCGCTGAAGCCGAGAAATCCGTCGCGCACGCGGTCGGGAAAGCTGCGGAAGAACAGCAACGGGATGGCACCCAGACCGGTGGATGCACCCGCGATCAGACTGGCGATGACAGCGGTGGTGAAGGTGTTCATGCAACTCCCGAAGCGGCGACGAAAGGATCACGGATCCCCCTCGCCAAGATGTTAGGAAAAGCGGAGTCCATCGCGTGGGGGTGGTCCCCCGGACGGCGCAGGATCGCGGCGCCGGACGCCACGCCGGGAACACCAAAAGCCTCCGGTTACCCGGAGGCGTGCATAAAAAGCCTCCGGTTACCCGGAGGCTTGGAGGTGACGCTCAACCGGCCCGGCGCCTGCGCGCCGGACCGGAGTCAACGGTGTGACGGAGTCCGGAGGAACGGCCTTCAGGCCGTTTTTTCCAGGTACGCGCCCACGGATTCACGCGTCTCCTTCATGCCGTCCTCGCCCTTCTGCCAGTTGGCGGGACAGACTTCACCGTTCACTTCGTAGAACTGGAGCGCATCCAGCGTGCGGATCGCTTCGTTCACGCTGCGGCCCAGCGGCAGGTCGTTCACCAGGGCATGGCGCACGACGCCCTCCTTGTCGATCAGGAAGAGACCCCGCAACGCGACCTCCTCGTTGAAGAGGATGCCGTAATCGCGGGCGATCTGCTTGCTGAGGTCGGACACCACGGGGTGGTTGATGGCTCCGATGCCGCCTTCCTTCACCGGCGTATTGCGCCAGGCGGAGAGCGTGTGCACCGAGTCCACCGACACGCCGACGATTTCGCAACCGCGCGCCTTGAACTCCTCGATCTGCTTGTCGAACGCGATGATCTCGGTCGGACAGACGAACGTGAAGGCAAGCGGGTAGAAGTAAACGATCACGTGCTTGCCGCGGTACTTCTCGAGGTCGAAGGCCTCGATCGTGCCGTCGGGCATGACGGCTTGCGCCTTGATGTTCGGCGCGGGTCTGGTGACGAGTGTTGACATGTTGGATTCCTTTCGTTGGTTTGCTCTGTGTTGTTTTCTCTTTGTCGGGGCGAAGGGCCATGCGCCCTATGCGTCCTATGCGCTCTTACGATCCCGCAGGTTGATCCTGTGGGAACGACGAATGCCTTCCGCCGCCATGCGCCGGTCGTTGTGGAGACCGCTGTCACCCGTGAACCGGCAAGTCGTGCCGCAGCGCACGTTCATCGTCTTCATCGTTTCCTCCCGTGCCGCTGTGGTGTCCGTGCTTCATGAGACCGTCTCAACATTTTTTT
>CAYQFG010000028.1:7241-16768 GCA_964416695.1 uncultured Bifidobacterium sp. | reverse complement strand
GTCAGCGGGCCGCCAGGGACGCAGACAAACGGGCCGTACCGGTTTCCCGTTCCCCGCCACGAGTCGTTGACGGCTGCGCGTGTGCCTTGCGGCACCCGGCGCACAGGCCCATCACGCGTAGCGAAACTTCCTCCACGTGGAAGTGCGGAAACTGTGCGATCTTCATCTTCGTGGACGGGAGCATGTCCACATCCTCGACGCTGCCGCACGCTCGGCACACGAGATGGTCGTGGCGATCCAGGATGCCGTCGTAACGCGTGCCTTCGTCGCCGGCTTCCATGCGGCGGATATAACCGCCGGCGGTGAGGAAGTTCAGCGAATTGTAAACGGTGGCCATGCTCAGGCGCGGATCGCGCTTGAGGGAACGGTCGTAAACCTGTCGCGCCGTGGGGTGATCCTTGCTGGACTGAACCACGTTCAGGACGGTTTCGCGATGCTTTGTGAGCAGCCGGGCCATGGGTATAGTTTAGAATGATTCTAAATCAATGTCAAGCGGCGAGGGGCATCGCGGTGTGAGGGCGTACTTCAGGCTCCCGAAACCGGCGAAATTCACCCCAAAAGGGTATCCCCCAAGGCTCTTGGAAAACTCGAAAAATCCGAAGTTTCAGCCGCAGAGGAGGTTGGGGGGAGCCCGGGCGGGAAACGGCCGGCGGGAGACGACCGCGGACAAGCCGTTCACCCCGCCCGGGCGGGCCGGGCCGGGAGCCTGCCGGATGACCGTGAGGACGTCCGGCAGGCTCCCCTTACCCCCCTCCTTGCTCCGTGGCCGTTCCGTATTCAGGCGAGGATGAAATGAATATCATCCATCACGACTCATGACGGATCACGGAAGCGGCGGGCCACCAGGGTGTCGAGGGCGACACGGCCGGGGCCGGCGATCATCAGCCAGACGAGCAGGAGCAGGTACAGGTAATCGGTGATGCCGAACAGCGCCGCAAGGTCGGTGATGTTTTCGGCCTGTGCGGTGCACAACGCGACGATCATGATGATGGAGAGCGGGATGGACACGAGGCGCGTGCCGAGTCCTGCGATCAGGAGCAGACCGCCGACGCATTCGACCCACGCCACCAGCGCGGCGTTGAACGCGGGCGCGGGGATGCCCAGGCTTGCGAAGAAGCCGGTGACGTTGCCGAGGTTGCCGATCTTGCCGAGACCGGCCTGCAGGAAGACCCAGCCGACCGTGATGCGGGCCAGCAGCGGGGGCAGCCAGCGGAAGCGACGCGAAGCATCAAGAAGCGTGTTGCCGAGGGAGACGAGGGCGTTCATGGGAACCTCCGGGAAACGTGTCCGGTGAACTTAATGCGCCGGGAGGGATTCCGCACGGGGTCCGCGAAATGCTTATTGTTTTCACGGGAGGAGGGGGATTATGGCACACTTGAGATTCGCGGTATTGACCAGCGGCGGCGATGCGCCGGGCATGAACGCCGCACTTCGCGGCATTGTGCGGGAAGCGCATTCGCGCGGCCACGTGGTGATGGGCGTTCAGCGGGGCTTTTGCGGCCTGATGCAGGAGGATCTGACGCAGCTTGGGCCTCGTGATGTCTCAAACATCCTGCAGCGCGGCGGCACCTTCCTGCGGACGTCGCGATGCCCCGGTTTCGCCACGGCGGAAGGCAAGGCGAAGGCGGTGGAAACGTTGCGCGCCCACGCCGTGGACGTGTTGATCGTGGTGGGCGGCAACGGGTCGCTGACGGGGGCGATGGGTTTGGCCGGGTCGTGGGACGGTCAGGTGCTCGGCTTGCCGGGCACCATCGACAACGACCTGTACGGCACGGACGAAACCATCGGCTATGACACGGCGGTCACCACGGCGCTCGAGGCCATCGACAAGATCCGGGACACGGCGGATTCCCACGAGCGCTTTTTTCTCGTGGAGGTGATGGGCCGCGATGCGGGCTTCATCGCCTTGCAGGTGGCGCTGGGGGGCGGTGCGGAAGAAGTGCTGGTTCCGGAGGAAACGCCTGACTTTCCCGCCCTGGTGGCCCGTCTGCGTAAAGGTCGGCAGACCGGCAAGACCAGCAGCATCGTGGTGGTGGCCGAAGGGGCGCATCCCGGCGGCGCGCAGGCGGTCGCGGAGGAATTGCGCAAACTGGGCGGGGACGACTACCGCGTTTCCGTGCTCGGGCACATCCAGCGCGGCGGCACGCCCACGGCGCGGGAGCGCTTGCTGGCCACGCGCATGGGCGCGCACGCCGTGCATGCCGCCATCGCCGGCGAGACCGGAAAGATGATCGGTCTTTCCGGGCGCGACATGGTGCTGGTGCCACTGGCGGAGGCGGTGGGGCGCAAGAAGCCGCTGGATCCGGAGCTGCTGGCGCTGGCGCGACGCCTGTCCCAGTAAGAAGCCGTCTCGTCTCCAGATCTTCGGGGTCTCGTCCGCGCCAGGTGGAGGCTGTCCCGTGCCCGGGCCTTGCCGGGGCTATTCGGCCCCGGCCCTGGTCACAGGCCTCCCGGCAGGGCAAGGCCGGGAGGGAAATTCCGGAGTCGGAGGACTGCGGGCGCGGGGTTTTTGGTAAAATTGAGGGCCCATGAATTTGCGCGACGCACTCTCGGCCTTTACCGGCACCCGCATTCTGGTGCTGGGCGACAGCATGGTGGACGAGTACGTCACCGGTGATTGTTCGCGCCTGTCACCCGAAGCGCCGGTGCCCATCCTGCGGGTCGACCCCGACAAAACCCG
The DNA here is from genome assembly GCA_964416695.1 of uncultured Bifidobacterium sp. Taxonomy (GTDB): domain Bacteria; phylum Fibrobacterota; class Fibrobacteria; order UBA11236; family UBA11236; genus UBA11236. The sequence goes on along the minus strand of CAYQFG010000028.1, from coordinate 14,088 downwards.
GCGCGTGCTCGGTGGCGCGGCCAACACGGCAGCCAATATCGCGTCGCTGGGCGGGATCCCCGTGCTGTTCGCCTTGTACGATCCCGCCGACGCCGCGGGGACCGCCTTCACGGCCCTGTGCGCCGCGCAGAACATCGCCGTCCAGGCTTTCACCGACGGGCGCCCCACCATGGTCAAGATGCGCGTGATCGACCAGCGTCAACAGCTGCTGCGCCTCGACCGCGAAGACACGCGCGAGATCGCGCCCGGGACGGAAAGGGACATACTCGCGGCCTTCCGCGCGGCGCTGCCGGATGCCGCAGCCGTGGTGCTCTCCGATTACGCGAAAGGGTTTTTCAGCGCCGCCCTCACACGCGGGATCATCGATGCGGCGCACGCCGCGGGCAAGCCGGTGGTCATCGATCCGCGGCCCCGGCACGTCGCGCGTTATCACGGTGCGGACTACGTGACGCCCAACTGGAAGGAATCGCTGGGCATGCTGGGCTGGGAGGAACGCGAGGCCACCCCTGAAGCCGTGAAAGAGGTGGGGTGCGCCCTCCGGGAACGTCTGGGATCCCACATCCTGTTGACCCTCGGGCCGGCCGGCATCGCCCTGTTCGGCCGGGACGGCCGGGAAAGCATCCTGCAACCGGTGGCCACGCCCCGGGAGGTTTTCGACGTGTCGGGCGCGGGCGATACCGTGGTGGCGGCCTTCACCCTCACGCTGGCTGCGGGCCAGTCGCCCGCGCTCGCCGTGGAGATCGCGAACCGTGCGGCCGGCGTGGTGGTCGGCAAACTCGGAACGGCGACGGTCACGCGCGACGAGATCAGTGCCGGCGCGCTCGAAAGCGCGCGCCGGGTGGCGCGTGACCAGCTGGCGCCGCTGTCCGCGCTGTTGCGTGCCCAAGGCAAGCGCATCGTCACGATCAACGGTTCCTTCGACCTGCTGCATGCCGGGCATCTGCACATCCTTGAGGAAGCGCGGCGCCAGGGTGACGTCCTGGTGGTCGGCGTCAACAGCGATGCTTCGGTCAGGCGTTACAAGGCGGCGGACAGGCCGCTCGTGGGGGAAGACGATCGCGCCCGCCTGTTGCTGGCGTTGCGCGTCGTGGATTATGTGCATGTCTTCCCGGAAGACGCGCCCATGGCGTTTCTGGAAGAGGTGCGTCCGCACGTCCACGTGAACGGATCCGAATACGGCGCCGACTGCATCGAGGCGCCGGTGGTGAAGCGGCACGGAGGCCGCATTCACATTGTGGAGAAAATCCCGGGGCTGTCCACCAGTACGATCGTGGACAAAATACGGGGGAAGCCGTAAGGGCAAATGATCATTTGTCCTTACGGGCCCGATCGCGCGCGCGCCTGACCCCGCGTCACTCCAGCAGCGACCGCAGCATCCACGCCGTCTTCTCGTGAACCTGCATGCGCTGGGTCAGGAGGTCCGCCGTGGGTTCGTCGCTGGCTTCCTCGGCGGCCTTGAAGGCCTCGCGCGCCGTCTTGGCCACGGCTTCATGTCCCTTGACCAGGGAGCGGATCATCTCGTTGGCCGCCGGGATGTTTTCTTCCATGTCGATCGACGACAATTTCTTGTAGGCCGCATAGGTGCCTGGCGCGAAGTGACCCAGGGCGCGGATGCGTTCGGCGATATCGTCCACCGCCACGGCGAGTTCGTTGTACTGCGTTTCGAACATGAGGTGCAGCGTCTGGAACATGGGGCCGGTGACGTTCCAGTGGAAGTTGTGGGTTTTCAGGTACAACGTGTAGCTGTCCGCCAGTACGTGCGACAGGCCCGTGGCGATTTTTTCACGATCTTTTTTGGAAATGCCGATGTCCAGATTCATGGAGCCTCCTTGATGTGCCTTTTCAAACTATCTCGGTTCGAGGTTTTAGCCTAGCATTTTCCGGAAATTCGGGAAAAGTGGGGCTGGCTGACACCCCACCCGTTATCCAAAATACCGAAATTCGATCCTGGAGACCTCCTGTTATTGGCCCTCAGGAGATATTTGAGGGACTCGCTTGGGGTCGGAGTGTTATCCTGTCAACAAATAGTGATTGTCCGAACTTCCGGAAGCCAATAAATTGAAGGTTAAACAGGGATGACTGCATCAGGCCGCGAAGAACCCGCAAGGGGGAGAGGGGCCGGGAGGTGTGACCAGGCGGGGGCCTGGAAGCGCCTCCCGGTTGGGTCGGCTTTTCGCCGACATCCTTCCTTGCCACGCACCCCCCGGCCAGGTGGCAAGATCCGGAAAGAAGCATGGAAGCTGGCCCGAAAACCCCGGCACGCCCCAACGTCTATCAATACGACGACTTCAGGGCATTTCTGAAGGCGGCCTTCGAGGCTCTTAAAGCCGAGCGCCCGGACTATTCATACCGGAAATTCGCGCGGGAGGCCGGCATCAGCAACCCGGGTTACCTGCTGGACGTCACCATCGGCAAGCGGACCCTGAGTCGCAACATGGCCGCCCGCATGGCGCCGGTGTTCGGATTGAACGAGCAGGAAACCGAGTTTTTTTTCCGCCTGGCGGAGTTCGGCCAGGCGCGCCGCGATGCCGACCGGCAAGCCCTGTATCAGGATCTCCTTCAGCGCCGCAACCGCAGCCGTTTCGCCCGTTTCAGCCCCTCGCTGGTGAAGTACTATCAGGACTATCGGTATTCCCTGGTACGCTGCGCCGTCAACGCGTTTGATTTTCACGGTGACTGCGAAACGCTGGGAAAATTTCTGGAGCCTCCCCTGGCGCCGGCGCTGGTCCGCAAGTACGTCCAGGATCTGGAGGAATGGGGCCTCATCATGCGCGGCAGCAGCGGCCGTTACCATGTCACCCAGAAGTTCGTGGAGCCGCCCCCCACCCTGTCCGCCCTGGTCCGCCGTTTGAACCGGGAATGGATTTTACAGGCCTCAGAAGTTCCATTTAAGTTTGGACCGGCGGACCGTCACATTTCCACCATGTTGATCATGGTCAGTGAGGACACCCGCAAAAAGCTGATGGAGCGTGCGGAAAGTTTCCGCAAGGAAATGCTGGACCTGATCGAAAAGGACACGGACCCGGAAATGATTTTGCAGCTTTCTGTCCAGCTATTTCCGAAGTCGCGGCGCGTGAGGATTCGCAAAGGAAAGTCATGAAACCGGCGTTGCGCCGTCTCCGGGCGGCAGCCCAGGCATTTGCGCTGACCAGCGTGTTGTCCGCCTGCATGCTGACAGGAGGAGACACGCTCGTTGTGCAGGGTGGCGCCGAGGACTTCCCCAATACCATCGCCCCCCTGGGGCGCGTCGCCGCACATGACGTGTCCTCCGTGGGTGAATGGGAGCAGATTCCGGTGGTGACGCCGACCATGCCCGCGCTCCCCTCGCTGGATTCCCTGCAGATCACTCCGCCGAACGGAAAGGTGGGAGTGCTCGGCAAGACCTCGCTCAGCCAGGCGACGGCATTCGACACCTTGAACCTGGACGTGTGGCAGGTGGATACCACCCGCGTGATCGAGGCATACCTCCTCGGGCGCATCTACGCGTATACCACGGAAGTGTCCGCGACGCGGATTCAACATGATACGGTGGTGGCCCAGTACCTCGGCGACCGCACGGGACTCACGATGGCCTCCTTGAACGCCGTGCGCGACTCCATCCGGTCCAACCCTGCGCGATTCCTGATGCCCCTGGAATTCCGGGGCACGGCGAGCTACGGCACTGCGGGCGCTCCTGCCTCCTGGGTCACGCATTCCTACCGTCTGCGCAACATGAACAGCGAAGGCACCATCGACCAGGCGGAATACCGGACCATCACCCCGCAGGCCGACGGCAGCACGCGGCGCCAGTGGGTGAAGATCTACGGCCCCGAAGGCGAGTACGCCCGGGCCGGCGCCGTGCCGGAAGAGTTCGAGTTGCTCCACCGCGGCGCCAACGGCGACACCCTGTCGTGGACGCTGGTCAAGGATGCCGACTGGGATCGCCGCCTGTGGACACCCGACGGACGCGGTGTGGTCGACCTCGCCTTCCGCGTGCGTAACCCTCCCTCACAGCCCGGAATCGCCCGCATGCATTCGACGCTGCGGGCCGCGTACCGTTCCGCGGGCGACACCGACAGTCTCGACCAGTTGAAGTATCACGAGCAGCGCTGGTTGCGCAATGGTCGCAACGTGACCTTCTCTTTCCAGGGCGTGGGCACGGAAGAGAACCTGCTGGCCGGGGCGGATACGGCGCGCATGACCGTGGACACGGTGTATGCGCTCCGCGATTCGCTCATCAAGTACGAAGCGGTGTACAAGATGCTGCTGGGGCCGGTGCCCGAACGCATGGAAGGGCACAAGCTCGTGGGGTACAGCGTCCGCAAGTTCTGGCGGACCGGGCCGTTGTCGGGGAGCACCTCGGAGTTCTTCCCCGACGAACCCATGTCCATGGGGACAACGGCCTTCACCGGCCGGATGTCGAGTACGTCGGTGACGCGCGGCGGTGATTCCACCACGACGCAGGGTACGGTCGATGCCTCGGGATTCAACCTGGTGGTGAGGTACGTGAAGGACAACGCGGCGACCACCTATGAGGTGATCCTGAACGCTGCCGGAGACGTCCTGCATTACGCCCCGGTCGCACCTTCGGATGCGACGGCGGCGGTCCGGAAAATCCCTCGCTGACGGAGACGGCGTCGCGAATCTTTCAGGGCGACGCCGTCTCCGTGGATGCGTCCTGTTTGATGATCCGTGGGGCTTTCTTCCACCCCGGGCGGCCTGGGGGCACCGGATCTCGGGACTTCACTTCAAGGCTGCGGCAGGGGCGCGCGCGGCGTCGAAAGCGCGCCGTACGGCCTCCACCGTGACGGCGGCCTCTCCCCTGGGAATACGTTCCGGCGCGACCTCGATCGTCCGCGGCCCGCGCGGCATCACCTGGTCCACGGGCGACACCATGTTGATCCACACCACGGGCTTGCCGTAATAGCCGGCCATGTGGCCGAGGAAATTGTCCGTGGCGATGACGCCCGCGGCGTTTTTGACCACGTCGGCGATGCGGCCCAACGACCCCGAGACAAAGCCGACGCGCCCTTCCCACCGTGCGCGGAACTGCGTGAACGCGTCGTCGCCATCGGGGGCCAGCAGGACCGCGCACCTCACCCCCTGATCCAGCAATTGCTGCAGGAGGAGATCCCATTGCGCCAGCGGCCAGTTCTTGGCGGGCTTGCGCGTCCAGACGGAGAGCAACCAAAAGGCCGGTTCGGCGCTCATCGCTTCGCCGGTTGAAAGCGGCATGTGGGGTGGAGACGGCCTCGGGGGATTCGGGAGCAGGAACGAGTTCCGTAGATGGTCGGTCACGGCCCGGTCGCGGTCGGCCTGATGCACGGCGGCGGGCGGCAGCGTGAAGGTTTCGTGGAAGAGGATGCCGTAGGCGCGGCGATAGGAGACGACCCGGGGGACGCCGGCGATCCGCATCCAGAGCGCGGTGAGGGGGCTGGCATCCAGATCGTACACGACGGGGGTGAAGGCCGTGCGGGGCGGGCGCAGGGCCGCGTCCGCACGGCGGAGGCGCCAGGCCGCGCCGGCCGTCCGCAGAAAGGCCCGGGGGGTGCGGCGCGTGAGGAAGGCATTGTCGAAGGGCAGGGCGTCGAGACCTTCCCGCGCGAGCAGGGAGACACAGTCGGGCCGGCACAGGATGCGCACGGGGCCGGCGGAGGCCAGTTCCTTCAGCGCCGGCAGGGCCATGTAGAGGTCGCCGACCATGTAGCTGGCGAAGACGGCCGCGGGCGTGTCGGGCGGCGCCGGACGCTGCAACAGGCGCAGGAAGGGCCGCAGGGGCGTGAGCAGCGCATGGACGATCAGGCCCGGGAGCGGTCGGCGACGCAGGTTGAGGTTTGCGGAAGGGAATGCGGGCGCGGGAGACATCGCCGCAAAGATATGTCGTGTCCGCGGTGATGTCTTCGTCGGGGCGGGGGGCCGCGCGCCGCCCATGCCGACCCGCTTTTTTGCATTTTGCATGCGACCCCATGAGTTTTCCGCATCCTCCGTCAGGCGCGTCTTCCGTGCCCCCCGCGCCCGGCGCGACGCCGGCGTCCCGTGCGCCGTCCCCCGCAGGCCCGGGCCTGTCGGCGTCGCCGGCGTCGCCGCGCCCCCAGGTGTTGCTGGCGATCCTCACGGATCTGTCCGTCGATCACCGCTGCCACAAATGGGCGCGCTCGCTGCGCGACGCGGGGTACGAGCCCGTCATCCTGTGCGACCAGCCGCTGCACCCGCCGGGCGCGGCGTGGGACGGTTTTGAAATCCGCATCCTCACGCGCACGTCGCACCAGCGCCGCTTCTTTCCGGCGTTTTTCGGGTTCCTGTGGAAACTCACCGGGGAATTGCGTCGCACCCGCGCGCGCGTCTGGGTGTCGCTCGACGCGCCGCCCTTGTTCTGGCTCGCGCTGTGGGGCAAGTTGCGGCGCCGCACCGTCGTTTACGACTCCCATGAACTCTATCTCGAAACGCCGCTCGTCCGCAACCGCCTCACGCGGCGCGTGTTCTGGACGTTGTGGGAACGCGCGGGTTTCGCCTTGATCCGCAAGGCCGTCACGGTCAGTCCGGCCATCCGCGCCCGCCTGCAGGGCTCGCATCCCCACGTGCGTTTTCATCTCTTGCCCAACATGCCGATCCGTCCGCGGCGCTTCCCGGAGGCGTGCGCGCCGCGGGCGGGCGAGCCCGTGCGCCTGGTGTTCCAGGGCGGCCTGCGGGTCGCCACCGGGCTGCCCGAACTGTTCACCGCCCTGGCCACGCGGCCGGCGTTGCGTGCGATGACGCTCGACATTTACGGCGGCGGCCCCGAGGAGTCCGCGCTGCGCGCGGCGGCAGTCGCGGCCGGACTCATGCCGGCCGCCGCAGCGGCCACCGAAACGGCCGCCGACCCGGCCGC
>CAYQFG010000028.1:0-7141 GCA_964416695.1 uncultured Bifidobacterium sp. | reverse complement strand
CGGCCGCCGACCCGGCCGCGACCGCCGCCGATGTCCCGGAGGCGGGAACGGGGAGCGGGGGGGCGGCGCGACGCGCGTCTTCCGGCGCCGCCACCGTCGCGGGTGAAGGGCGGGAGTCGCGGGTGCGTTTCCACGGGTCGGTCCCTTTCGAAACCATTCCCGCCCGCATGGCCGAAGCGCATGTCGGCATCCATCTCATGCAGCCGGTGTGCGGCAGCTTCGCCCTCACCTGGGCCAACAAAACGTTCGATTATGCGCAGGCGGGCTTGCCCGTCCTGCTCAGCGACAACCCCGCGCACCAGGCCTTGCTGGCCGAACATCCCGTGGGCGTTCTCGCCGACTCGTTTTCCCCCGAGGCCATCGGCGTCGCGCTGGAAACCCTGATGGCCCGTTATGAGGCGCACGCCGAGGCGGCGCGGCGCGCGCGCGAACACTGGCACTGGGACGCGCACTTCCGCGCGCTTCCCTCCTTTCTGGGATTGTGATGGACCCCGCGTCGTCATCTTCCACCGCGCCGGCCTCCCCTGTGCCGCCGCACGCTCCGTCCCCGGTCCCGCCGCTGGGCCGCGCCGCCGGCGTCGCCGTGCGCTGGAACGGCGCGGCGGCGCTGGTGGCCCTGGTCTCGCAGCTGGCCCAGATCTTCGTGCTCGCCCGTTGGCTTTCACCCGCGGAGTTCGGGCTCGCGGCGGCGGCGCTGGCGGTGGTCACCTTTGTGGCCGGGCTTTCCGATCTCGGCCTGACCAACGCCCTCGTCCACCGCGATGTCCTGACCCGGAAAGCCTGGGCCAGCGCGTGGTGGGCCTCCCTGATCGCGGGCGTGGTGTTGCTCGCGGCATCGCTGGCCACGGCGTCCCTGCTGGAAAACCTCTTGCATCTTCCCGGTCTGGCGGCGCTGATCGTGTTCGCCGCCGTGATCATCCCCGCTTCGGGACCGGCCTCCGTGTACCAGGCGCACCTGCAGCGTCATCTGCGGTTCCGCCGGCTGGCTGTGGTCGAAATCGTGGCGGCACTACTCGGGCTCGGCGTCGCCCTGGCGTGGGCGTGGTTCCGGCGGGAAGCCCTTGCGTTGATGGCGGGCCAGGTCGTGCATGCGCTGGCGCGCTGTCTCGCCCTCGCGCTCGTGTCTCCGTTGCGTCCGGCCCCACGCCTGTGCTGGGCGGAACTGCGCCCTGTGGCGGGGTATAGCGGCTACCAGCTCGCCGAACGGGTCGCGGCGCACGCGCTCACCAGTCTCGACCGCCTGCTCGTGGCGCGGTTTCTGGGGCCGGCGGCGGCCGGGTATTACTTCATGGCGTCCCAAATCGCCTTCAAGCCCCTCGCCTTGCTCGGGCCCTTCACGGCCCGCACCTTGCTGCCGCTGCTCGCGCGGATCCGTGCGGAACGGGCGCGAACCGCCTCGTCGTATCTGCGCACGCTATCCTCCCTGTCCCTTCCGTCCGCGATCGTCTACATGCTGCTGTTCGGGCTCGCGACGCCGCTGGTGGGTCTGGTTTTGGGGCCGGGATGGGAGCCTGCCGTTCCCGTCCTTCAGATCCTGTGTCTCGTGGGATTCCTCATGGTGCCGGGCAATGCGTTGGGGAACCTCACCATGGCGTTGGGACGCGCAGGCATCTCGTTCTGGAGCGCCGCGCTGGTGCTGGTGGCCCGTCTGGTCGCCATTCCGGTCGGGGCGCGCTACGGCCTGGAAGGGGTGGCCGCCGCCATCCTCGTGGTGACGCTGCTGTCATTGATCGTGGATTACGTGCTCCCCCGTCTCTGGTTGGGGGTGGGGGCAGGCGCGCTCACGCGCGCGGCGGGATGGACGGTTCCTCCCGCGGTGGCGGGTGGGGGGACGATGTTCGTCCTCGTGGCGTGGCTGCAGGCGTCCGCGATCGTCGAAATCACCGTCGCCGGAACCGCAGGCCTTGTCGTGTTCTTGTTCCTCGCGCGTCTTCTGGCCAGGAATTCCCTGAATTCGACCGTATCCGAACTGATCGACAAACTGGGAAGAGGCGCGAAGGCGGGTCCGGAAACCCGCGCCTCCCGCGCGCCTTGATCGCTCACCCTGCTTCGTCCGCCGCTTCCATCGCCTTGTTCAGAACCCGCAACATCAGTTCCGCCGGTTGCGCGCCGGAAAGGCCATAAGGCCCCGACCGTCCGGTGACGACGAAGAAGGGCACGCCCTGGATGCCCAGACGCGCGGCCTGTTGCTGATCCGCCCGCACGGCGTCCATGTAATCTTCCCCACCGAGCACGGTCGCCACTTTCCGGGAATCCAGCCCCGTTTCTTCGGCGAGGCGTTGCAGGGTCGCCGTGTCCCCGATCGACGCGCCTTCCGTGAAGTACGCCGCAAACAAACGCTCCTTCAGGGCGTCCTGCAGGCCGTATTGATGCGCAAGATGCAGCAGCCTGTGGGCGTCCAGCGAATTTTCCGACCGGGTGGCGTCAAGACGGTACGCCAGTCCTTCCTGGGCCGCCACGCCGGCCACCCGCGCCTGCATCGCGTCGGCCTCTTCCGGCGGGACTCCGTATTTGCGGGCCAGCATCACGCGGGTGGATTCTGTGGCGGTTTTGGGTGAGGACGGGTCCAGCTGATAGCTGCGCCACGTCAGGGCGACGAGATCACGGTGCCCGAACAGCGACAACGCTTTTTCGAGCCGGCGTTTCCCGATGTAACACCAGGGGCAGACGATGTCGGACCAGACCTCGATGGATATTCCGGTGTGTTCGCCCACACCGTCTCCTGAAGGGGCCTGCGGTCTTTTAGGGGAAGGGGTCTGCATCATTCGTTCTCCTGGCTTTAGATTTGAGGGGCTTGCGCCTCTCTCGTGGAAGGAACGATAGAACTCATGTGCGGACTCTCGGGGTATTTCGCCTTTTCGAATCCGGTCGAGGAAACCTCTTCATTGTGGTCGATGAACCGGGCCGTGGCGCACCGGGGTCCCGACGGAGAAGGAGCGTCCTTCATCCATACCCGCACGGGCCGCATCCTTCATCTGGCCGGGGAACGCACCCGGATGGTTCCCGCCGATCTTCCGGCGGGCACGACCATGCCGCACGTCGGTCATGATATCGCCCTCGGCCACCGGCGATTCGCGATTCTGGAGATGACGCCCGCCGGCCACCAACCGGTGGCGGTCGCGGAAGGACGTGTGGTCCTGTCCTTTCAGGGCGAGATCTACAATCATGAGGAGTTGCGCGCGGAGTTGACCGCATTGGGGCACGTGTTTCGCGCGCGCGGTGACGCCGAAGTCCTGGCCCACGCATGGCTGGAGTGGGGCGAAGGGTGTTTTGAACGTCTGCGCGGGTTCTGGGCGATGGCGCTGTGGGATGGCCGCCCGAAGGATCAGGACGCGACCGGATCGCAGGGCGCGCTCTGGCTCGCACGTGATCCCATCGGCAAGGCTCCCCTGTATCTCGGGCGCGCGTCCGGCCGCTTGTGGTGGTCATCGGAGATCAAGGGGGTGCGCGCCGGTGCCGGCCGGAATGCGTTTCCGGCTCGCGCGGATGCCGTCAGCGAATTCGTGGGAGCCGGCCTTCGGGACTTCGGCGACATGACGTTCTTCGAGGGCATCACGTCCTTTCCCGCGGGCAGCGTGGCACGGGTGAACGCAGACGGGACCTTCGCGCCGCGCCGGTACTGGGCACCACCGCGCACACGCTGGCGTGCCACCGAGATCAGTCCGCACGAAGCCGTCCGTGAGCTCGCGACGCGGCTGGAGGACGCCGTCTCCCTGCGCTTGCGTGCCGATGTTCCCGTGGGCGTGGAGTTGAGCGGCGGCATGGACAGCTCCGCGATCGCGGCGTTGGCCGCCCGCGCGCGCAGTGCGGCGCAGCCGCTCGCCGCCTTCACCGTGGCGTTTCCCGGCACCCCCTGGGATGAATCCGTCTATGCGCGCCGCGTTGCGGATCATTACCGGGACCGCGTGACGCTGACCACACTCGTTCACGACAATGGCGCGTCGGGCGCCGCCGCCCCGGCGGCCATGGCCGCCTTTCACCGGGACATGGACGAACCTTTTCACTCCCCCGTCCTGGCCTTGAACCGCGAGATCTGGCAGCGCATGGCGGCGGCGGGAATCCGCGTCGACCTGAACGGCGCGGGAGGAGACGAGGTCTTCGCAGGCTATGGCCACGAATATCTGGGACCTTTTGCACGGGGTCTCATGGCGCGCGGACGCCCTGTTCGCGCCCTGCAGGAACTCGCGGCTTTCAGCGAGCGGGACGCCCGGGGGGCCCACGCCTGGATCCGTGCCGCATTGTGGATGGCTCCCGAAGCATGGCGCAAACGTTTGCGTCCTCCCGGGCCCCCGGCGGCCCTGGACCCACTGCGGATTCCCGCTCCGTCACGCACGGCCTCCGACCGGTTTGAACGGCGCTTGCTCGACCATCTCGGCGAGTGGAAGATGAACTACTGGCTGCGGTCGGGCAACACCGCGACGATGGGGGTTCCCATCGAAGCGCGTTTACCGCTCCTTGACACCCGCGTAATCGAATGGGCCGCGCGCTTGCCCGGTGAGTACCTGATCCGAGACGGGTGGCTGAAGTGGGTTTTGCGTCGCGCGCTTGACCCCCACTTGCCTCCCGACGTCACATGGCGCAAGGTCAAGATGGGGTTTCCGTTTCCGCTCACCGAATGGCTGCGGGCCGCACGCCCGCATTTCGAAACCCTGGGACATGGCGAGGATCCGCCGCACCTTGATCGCGCCAAGGTTTTTGCGGCCTACGACCGGCTGGCGCAAACCCATCCGGCGTATTTGTGGCGCTGCCTCTCGGTGCTGCTGTGGTGGGACGAATGCATGGCGACCGGCGGGTGAGTTCGTCGCCGCAGCCCTGAATGTTCGGGGCGAGGGCGTCAATCGGGCGTTTACGCGGTCGCGCCTTCGGCTTCCTCGCGCCACGCGAGGAACAGGAGATCATCCCCTTCGCCGCCCGAAAGCAAACCCTGGCGCTCGATGTCCCTGGCGGAAAGTCCTGCGACACCCCTGACGATGTCCACGCGGAATCCCGCCGTCGTCACGCGTTTCACGAAGTCGTCGCGGCCGTAGAGACGCACATGGTCGTGTTGGCCGAAGCGCCGCGTCCGCTCGGCGGGATCGGTCACGGCGAGGTCTTCGTCGGTCTCTCCGCCGCCCAGCGGCACCTGCAGCAAGGCTGCCCCACCGGGCTTCAGGACGCGGCGCAGCTCGCGCAGGGCGGCCGCGTCGTCGGGGATGTGCTCCAGAACATGGCAACACAGCACCCGGTCGAACGCCCCGCTCTTGATGCCGGTGCGGGTGATGTCCGTGGCGAGCGTGGCCGGACGCTCCTCCACTGCGATGTCGGCCGTCACGTAGGGGCGCACCCCCAGACACGGAATGCGGTCCCGGAGGGATTCCTCAGGACCGAAATGCAAAAGCGAGAGAGGGCGGCGTGCTGCGGCACCGGCCCCCGTGGGCGTGAGAAACCCGCGCAGCACGGGCCACAACAGGCGATGACGCTCCAGGGAGAGACAACGCGGGCACAGGGCTTCCGGACGCGCCGGTTCGCCCTTCGGCAGAAACCGGCGGAACCGTCCGCCGCACACGCCACAGGCTTTGCGGTGACCGTACAGGAAGAGGCCACGCAGGGCGTAGAATGCGGGTCGCAGGTGTTTTTTCCAGGAAGACACGGCTGCCCGCAAAGTTATAAAAGGGTATTTTGATGGCCCCTTTTCTTCAGGTGATACGTGGCCACACTCGCGCGCTTGGCTCTCGACGGCGGCAAGCCTGTCCGTCCCCGCAAGGACTTTCTCGTCTTCGGCGCGCCGCCGCTCGGCGACGACGAAATCGCCGGCGTGACCGATTCGCTGCGCCGCCGCTGGATCGGCACCGGGCCCAAGGTCGCGGCGTTCGAATCCGCCTTCGCGGCCTACAAGGGCGTCAAGGCGGCGCATGCCGTCGCGGTGAACTCCTGCACCGCGGCCCTCCACCTCTCCATCCTCGCGCTGGGCATCAAACCCGGCGACGAAGTCATCACCACGCCGATGACGTTCTGCGCGACGGCGAACGCCATCCTCCACGCGGGCGCCACGCCGGTGCTCGCCGATGTCGATCCCGTGACCTTCAACATCGATCCCGCGCGCATCGTCGAAAAAATCACGAAGAAAACGCGCGCGATCCTTCCCGTGCATTTCGCGGGCCGCTCCTGCGACATGACGGCCATCATGGAGATCGCGCGCGCGCGCCGCCTGAAGGTGATCGAGGATTGCGCGCATGCGATCGAAACGGAGCGGCCCGGCCCCCGTGGCACCATGAAGGCCGGAACGTTCGGGGATGTGGGCTGCTTCAGCTTCTATGCCACCAAGAACGTGACCACCGGCGAGGGCGGCCTGATCCTGACGCGCAGCGCTGCCGTTGCCGACCGCCTCAAGCGTCTCGCGCTGCACGGCATGAGCAAGGATGCCTGGAAGCGCTATTCGGACAGCGGCTACGTTCACTACGATGTCGTCGAACTCGGCTACAAGTACAACATGACCGACCTGCAGGCCGCCATCGGCCTCCCCCAGCTGGCGCGCGTCGAAACCCACTGGAAACGCCGCCGCGCCATCTGGGCGCGCTACCAGGCCGCCTTCGCCGACCTTCCGCTCGACCTCCCGGCCGCGCCGCGCGCCGACGAGCGCCACGCGTACCACCTCTACACGCCGCTCGTGCGCAAGGAGGCTCCGCTTCGCGGGAAAACCGTCGCGCACAAGCGCGACTTCATCCTCACGGCGCTCACCGCCGAGGGCATCGGCGCGGGCGTGCATTACCGCGCGTTGGTGGATCACCCCTATTACCGCCGCGCGCTGGGCTGGAAGCGCGCCGATGCGCCTGTGGCCGCGAACATCGGTGACCGCACGTTCTCGCTTCCGCTCTCGCCCGCGCTGACGGACAAGGATGTGGACGATGTGATCCGCGCGCTCCGCAAGGTGTTCGGCCACTAAGCGTTGTGGCGCGTGTGCCGGATGCGTTGCGGAGCGCATAATGTGCGAATTCACGCGGAATCATTGCTTTTAGCCGGTTTTACTGCGTTTTCTACCTTTCATTGGCTATGGAAAACGCCAACGCCGCCTACGCCCAGTACGACAACCCCCTGATCCGCCGCTACGCGTCGAAGGAGATGAGCTTCCTCTTCTCCCCCCAGTTCAAGCACCAGACCTGGC
>CAYQFG010000027.1:4598-25436 GCA_964416695.1 uncultured Bifidobacterium sp. | reverse complement strand
CGGATTTCACGTTTGGTCGGATGCACGTTGACGTCGATCTCCGCGGGGGCGATGGACAGAAACAATGCCGCCACCGGATGCCGTCCCGGCGGCACGACTTCGTAGGCCTGCGAGACGGCGCGCGTCAACAGGGGGTGGAAGATGTTGCGGCGGTTGACGAAGAAATGCTGCTGGCCGGGCCGTCCGGAAAACCGCTGCGGCTCGGACACGTAACCCTGGATGTGGATGCCTCCGCCTTCCCAGTCCACCGCCACGAGGTCTTCGAGCAAATGAACGCCCAGAACGTCACCCGCGCGACGACGAAGGGTCCCTTCGGGCAAGTGCAGCAGTTCGCGACCGCCGAGGCCGCTGGTTCCGCCGCTGCCTTCGGACAAGCGGAACGACACGTCCGGATGGGCCAGCGACAAGCGCGTCAGCAAGGTGGTGATGCGGCTGGTTTCGGCCTTGGCCGTTCCGAGAAACTTGCGGCGCACCGGGTTGTTGCGGAACAGGTTGCGCACGGTGATGGTCGTGCCCTGACCGCGTGCGGCGGGACCGGACTCTTCCACCTGCGATTCCACCACGCGCAGACGATGTCCCACCTCGCCTTCCCAATGCCGCGTTTCAATGGTGAGCTCCGACACCGAGGCCATGCTCGCCAGCGCCTCGCCGCGAAACCCGAAGCTTGAAACGCTGTCGAGGTCCTCCACCGCGCGGATCTTGCTGGTGGTGTGCGCATGCCAGCAGTGTTCCAGGTCGGTGCGCGTCATCCCGAAACCGTTGTCGGCCACGCGCACCAGCTCCTTGCCGCCTTCCTCCAGCGTCACCGTGATTTTGGTCGCCCCCGCGTCGAGGGCATTCTCGACCAGCTCCTTCACCACGTTGGCGGGGCGCTCGATCACCTCCCCGGCGGCGATTTTCTGGATGGTCAACGGACTCAGGGCCTTGATCACGGAAGCAGACATGGAGGCCAATTTACCTCTTCGCGGGCTCCCGCCGTGCGGTCGGGAGAACTCCCCCGAATCCCGCCCGCCCGCCCGGACCTCCGGTCCGCTACACCCCCAAAAACCGCCTCCAGCGTCACCCGTGTCATTTCCCCCACGATCACCTGCGCGTTCCGACCGGCTTTTTCAGCCGAAAGTCCGGCGCCCACCGGCCTTATTCCTATTTTCCATACGAATTTCGTATGTTTAATGCATGAAGGTCACCTCCAAAACGCTCTATACCCTCCGGTTTCTGAGTGCACTGGCCATCAAGGAGCGCGGAACGCCCGTGCAGTTGCGCGAGATCGCGACCGAGTACGACATTCCGTTCAAGTTTCTCGAACAGATCGCCATCCTCATGAAAAGCGTGGGGTTGGTGCGCGGGACGCGCGGCAAAAGCGGCGGCTATCAACTCGTGGAGGCGCCGGAACGCATCGATCTGGCCCGCGTGATCCAGGCGACCGAAGGCGAGATTCTGCCCTGCGCCGACATCGAGGGTGGCCACGACGTGGTGGGCACATTGATCCGCGACGTGTTCGCGGAGCAACGCTCTCTGGTGCAACGCAACCTGGCGGCCATCACCATCGCGGACATCGCGGAAAAGGCGCGACGCCATCTGGAACCCGCGCCCATGTTTTACCTGTGACCCCTGGACGGACCCCAATGCCCCACGACATCCCTCACCCTTCCCGAAGCGCGGCCCCGGCCGACGCGGCGCCGGCGCGTCCCGATCTCACCGCGCTGCGCGCACGCGCCGCCCTCCTGAACGAAGAGTTCGCGCCGCTGGACGCCGACGCGCGCATCCGCCGCGCCTACGAACTGTTCGGCGACACCCTGATCGCGACGACCTCCTTCGGGCGCGACGCCGCGCTGCTTTTGCATCACCTGCACCGACTGAACATTCCGGTGCGCGTGTATTTCATGGACACGGGCTTTCACTTTCCGGAGACTCTCGCCTATCGCGACACGCTCACGCAGGCCTGGAACCTGCGCGTGGAGACGGTCGCGTCGGACCACCCCGGCCGCCGCCAGTACGAAACCGTGGAAAACGGCCCCAACGGACCGGAAACGCGCATCACCAACGTGGACGCCTGCTGCGCCATCAACAAGGTGGAGGTTCAGCGGCGCTTCCTCGCCTTGCCCGACGTCGACGCGTTCATGTCGGGCCTGCGCCGCGATCAGGCCGAGACGCGCAAGGAAACCCCCTTCGTGACCGTGCAGCGCGGCAAGATCAAGTTCATGCCCTTCGCCGACTGGCCTCAGCGTGACGTCGAACTGTACCTCAAGGTCTGGGACGTCCCCGCGCATCCGCTGGCGGAACACGGTTACACCAGCATCGGCTGCAACCCGGTCACCTGCACGCGGCCACCCGTCGACGGCGACGCCCGCAGCGGCCGCTGGGCCGGCGACGCGAAAACCGAATGCGGCATCCACCTCGATACGGAGAATTGAACATGGCCGCGACGGACATTCCCGCAGGCATGAACGTGCACACCGACATGACGGCCCTCGTGGGCCGCACGCCCCTGGTGCGCCTCAACCAGGTCGTCCCGCATGACGAGAGCCTTTTCCTCGCGAAGGTGGAGGTCCGCAACCCCGGCGGCTCGCTGAAGGACCGCATCGCCCTGAACATGATCATGGAGGCCGAAGCGCAGGGACGGCTCAAGCCCGGCATGACGCTGCTCGAACCCACGTCAGGCAACACCGGCATCGCCCTCGCCTGGATCGCCGCCGTGCGCGGATACAAGTCGCTGATCATCATGCCGGAGTCGATGAGCGCCGAACGCCGCAACCTGCTGCAGGCCTACGGAGCGGAGTTGATCCTCACGCCCGCCCACCTCGGCATGGCCGGTGCGATCGACAAGGCGCGCGAGATCCTCGCGACGCGCACGGACTGTTTCATGCTCCAGCAATTCGACAACCCCGCCAACCCCGCGGCGCACCGCAAGGCCACCGCCGAGGAAATCTGGACCGACACCGCCGGACGGCTCGACGTGCTCGTGGCCGGAGTGGGAACCGGCGGCTTCATTTCGGGCGTGGGCGCGGAGCTCAAGCGCCGCAATCCCGCGCTGCACGTGGTCGCCGTGGAACCCGAGTCCTCCGCCGTCCTGTTCGGCCGCAAACCGGGATGGCATGAAATCCAGGGCATTGGCGCCGGATTCATTCCCGCAGTGCTGGACCGCACGGTGATCGACGAAGTCTTTCCCGTCAGCAACGAGGCCGCGCGCGACATGACGCGACGACTGGCGCGCGAGGAAGGCATCCTCTCGGGGCCATCGTCAGGCGCGAACGTGCATGCCCTCACGCAAATCGGACAGCGCCCCGGATTCAAGGGCAAAACCTTGCTCACGGTCATCTGCGACACCGGCGAACGCTATCTCAGCACGCCCGTGTACAACGGAGGCCAGTGACATGGTGATGTTCCACGCCCGCCCCGCGTTCAGATCGGCACCCGAAACCCGCAACCGGACGCATGGCTGATGGCGATTTTCACTCCCTCGCAAATGGAGCGTTACGCCCGTCACTTCGATCTCACCGGTGTGGGCTTCAAGGGACAAATGAAGCTGCGCAACGCGAAGGTGATGGTGGTGGGGGCGGGCGGCCTGGGGTCTCCCGCGCTGTTGTACCTGGCCGCGGCGGGGGTGGGGACCATCGGGATCGCGGACGGAGACACCGTATCCCTCAGCAATCTCCAGCGTCAGGTGGTGCACCACACCCCGTCCGTCGACCGCCTGAAAACGAGTTCGGTCAGGGAACGCATCCACGCCATCAACCCTGACGTGAACGTGGTCGAATACCCGTTCTTCCTGGACGCCTCCAACATCGGCGACGTGTTCTCCGGCTATGATTTCATCCTCGAAGGATGCGACAACTTCGCCACCAAGTTTCTCGTCAACGATGCCTGCGTCCTGCTCGCAAAACCGTATTCGCACGCAGGCATGCTGCGTTTCGAAGGGCAGACGTTCACGTACCTGCCCGGCCACCGCTGCTACCGGTGCCTGTTCCGCGCCCCGCCGCCGCCGGGGGCGGTCCCCAACTGCGCGGATGCCGGGATCCTGGGTACGCTCCCGGGAACCCTCGGATCGATCCAGGCGACCGAAGCGCTCAAGTACCTGATCGGTCTGGGCGATCTCCTCGTCGACCGCCTGCTGATTTTCGATGCGCTGGGCATGCGGTTCCGGGAGCTGCGAGGCGGTCCCGATCCGGAATGTCCGGTGTGCGGAACCGCCCCGACCATCACCGCGCTGCGCGACGAAGAGGGCGGGCGCTGCGAGAGCTAGGCCCGCACCGTCGACTGGATCGACTGGCGTGCCAGCCAGCGCTGCAGGTTTTCCGTGGCGAGGCCGGGCTGACCTGACAACAGTTCCAGGGCCGCCGCCGCGTGCAGATGCTGCCCGAAATCCTGCGGACGCGACAGTTCAGACAATGAACGCAGATGCGCGCGCGCCTTTTGCAGATGTTCCAGCCATGTATTCGCCTGATCGGTCTTGTGTACCACCATGATGCCCTCCTTCGTTTCGGGAATGCGTTCCGTATGTTTTCGGGAAATCAGGACTGAGCCGGGCTCAGAACTTCAGCGTGCCATGCCAGCGGGCCCGGTCTCCCCCTCGTGCGCCGCGTGCGCGCTTCCCGCGCGACAACCCCACGGTCGTTGCGCCCGGCACGCGCGCCGGAACGCCCTCTGCGTGGACCGCGTCATCAAGGAAGAACGCGGCGCGCAGAAAGCGCACGAAGGGGTTGTCGCCATACCGTTCACAAATCGATTCCAGGCCTGCATGCGGGTACGCCTGCGCGTCCACTGCGTTCTGCAATGAAGACCGACCTTTCGAGAGTGCCTTGAGAGCCTGCGTTTTCATGATCGTCCTTCCTTTCCGGAGCCACCGGCTCCTGACTTCTATCTAATCCCCGATTCCCGGAAATGGAACGACCTTAAAGTCAAATTTCAAAAATCGTATTACTGCCTGGAAATCCTTATTACGAAACTTGTACGAAAATTCTGAGTAAAAACGGAAATACCGGGATCTGGCACGCGCCCTGCCGAAAAAATTCCTGAGCCAACAAGTATTACAGACCTGTAATATTACGCGGGTCACGGTGTCCAAACGGACGCGGAGGATACAGGCGGGAGGACACAGTCCCGGCCGCCATGCCAAGGCACCCCTGCGACGCGGAGCACGGCAAACGCATGCGGACGAATGTCGCGCCACCGGAGCATATCCTGGTGGCCTGAGGGGTCGTGAGGAATCGTGAGGATTCGCGGGGGGCGCAGGATCCTGTGAAATCCCGGGCAGTCTCTTCGCGATCCTGAGCGCCGCTGAGCGGCAACGGGGCCCGTCCCGGCACCCCACCCTTCAGCGGAACGTCAGGTCCAGCCCGGCGATGAACAACAAGGCGTATACGATGTACACGAAATACTTCTGCGGAATCAGGCGGTTCAACACCCAACCCACAGCGATTCCCAACGGAACCATGGGAGCCAGCTTCACGGCCGCCTTCAGGATCTCACCATCCACCAGCCCGCTCGTCACGTAAGGCGGGACCTTCAAAAGGTTGAGGACGAGAAAGAACAGCGCGCTGCTCGCGACGAACACCTTTTTGTCGGTCTTCTGGGCGATGAGATAGAGCGCCATGACCGGTCCCGCCGCGTGAGCCACGGTGGATGAAAAACCGGCGAACGCTCCCACCCCCAACCCCTGCCACCAGGAAGGCCGGTAGGTTTTCGAGGGGTACCAGATGTCGCGCACGATCAGGAGGCCGGTCAGCACCAGCGCCAGAACGCCCAGCGCCTGCCGCAACAGGGCGTCCGACACCAGGTTGACGAACAGCATGCCCAAGGCGATGCCCGGAACGCCGCCCACAAGCGGCCAGCGGATGAGGGAGAACTTCCACTGCTTCCAGAAAGCCCCGATGGCGAGGAAATCCGCGAGCACCAGCAACGGCATCACGAGCCCGATGGCGGTCCGTGCGGGAACGGCATACGCGATCAGGGGGGCCTGCAAGAGGGAAATGCCGGAGGCGAACCCGGCCTTGCCGAATCCTACCACGAACGCGCCGATGTAGGGAAAAAGCTCGGTGGACATGCGCGGGAAAGGTAGGTAGTCGATGGGGCACCGCCAGCGGCGCCCGGCGTGTCTCCTGTTTTGAGTGAATAAGGGTTATTCTGCAGGCGGCGGGTTATTCTGCAGGCGGCTGCCTCTCTGCGGTTCGGCGCGGTTGGGCAACCGCGCCCTCCACCTTTTGTGCACCTCGACCGGTCCGGCCTGTCATTCTAGATTGGGCTTACATGAATTTTCTCAAGCTCGACCGCATTATCCGCGCCACCGGTGACGCCGCCAAATACCGTCTGGTCCTGGTGGACGCCACCCATGCCGCCCATGACATCGCCACCCGGCATGAAGCCAAGGGCTACGCCGCGCAGTTGCTCGGCCAGGCCTCGTCCGCCGCCTTGCTGCTGGCCTCAGGACTCAAAGGGCCGGGCACGGTGCAGCTCCGCTTCTCGCTGTCGGGCGACATCAGCCGCGTGGCGGCCGACGCCACTCCGTTCGGCCTGGTGCGCGCGATGATCCCGCGCAACGAAGTGCTCGCCACCGGGAGTTTCGAGCCCATGGTGTTGCCGCAAATCCTCAAGGTCATCAAGCTGGACAAGGAAGGCGCACGCCTGTCGGAAGGCATTGTGGAAATGCTGACCACGGACATTTCCGACAGCGTCAACCACTATCTGCGTCAAAGCGAACAGGGATCCGCCGTGATGCGCGTCGTCTCGAAGTGGGACGAAGCGTCCGGAAAACTGCGCTTCGCCGGCGGCGTCCTGCTGGAGGCCTTTCCGGAGGCCAAGGGGACCGACTGGGAGGCCCTGCAGACGATCCTGAACGGGATCGACTTCGAGGACCACACGCGGGCAGAAACCGGCGAACAGGGGCTGAACCTCGACACGTTGTACGCCGCCTTCTCACGTTTCACGCCCCAGGTTCACAAGGAGTTCGAAATCGAACCCTTCTGTCCCTGCAGTGAGGAGGGTGTGCGCCGTGCCCTCATCAGCCTGGGTCGCGAGGGACTCGAATCCCTGTTCCTCGAAGGCAAGGAAGCGGAGATCTTCTGCGAGTTCTGCCGCAAGCGCTACACCGTCAGCCAGCAGAATATCCTGGAGCTGCTGAACGAAGCCGAAGAAGCGGAAGGCGGAGGGCAATAGAACTGTGCAGCATTAGAACAGTGCAGCAATAGAACAAGGCGGCAACAGGCCTCGAAGGCATCTGCCCCATTGCGGCATGGTTGCATTGCTGCACGATGTGTGATCACCCCTCCGCGAAATGCCCCCCAGCACACCCCTGCCTTCTCCACCGACCACCAACCACCAACGACCAACTACCTTTCCCCCCATGTCTTATCTGGTGATGGCCCGTAAATGGCGGCCGAAGAATTTCGACGAGATGGTGGGTCAGGAGCATATCGCCCAGACCCTGCGCAATGCCATCGCCTCGAAACGGGTATCACACGCCTATCTCTTTACCGGCACGCGCGGCGTGGGCAAAACCACCTCCGCCCGCATTCTCGCCAAGGCGCTGAACTGCCAGAACGGCCCCACCGCCACGCCGTGCGAAACCTGCGACAACTGTCTCGCCGTCAACCGGGGCGCGTCGATGGACGTGCTGGAAATCGACGGGGCGAGCAACAACAGCGTCGACAACATCCGCGAACTGCGCGAGCAGGTCGCCTATGCCCCCATGCAGGGTGGCTCGAAGATCTACATCATCGACGAGGTCCACATGCTCTCCAGGGCGGCGTTCAACGCGCTGCTGAAGACCCTGGAAGAGCCGCCGCCCCACGTGGTGTTCATCTTCGCCACCACAGAGGTCGGCAAGGTTCCGCACACCATCCTGTCCCGCGTGCAACGCTTCGATTTCAAGCGCATCTCGGAAGCGGCCATCGCGGACCGTCTCGCCTACATCTGCGAACAGGAGGGCATCACGCCGGAGCGAGCCGCGCTGGAAACCTTGGCACGCAAGGCCGACGGCAGCATGCGCGACGCCCTCAGCCTGTTCGACCGCGTCTATGCCTTCGCGGGTGAAGCGCTCACGCTGGACGCGGCGCGCAAGGCGTTGGGCATCCCCGCGGACTCCCTGTTCGACGACCTTCTGAAACATCTCTCCGCCCACGAGACGGGAGATTGCCTCACCGTATTGAACACTGTGTACGAAGAAGGACTGGAGATTTCCGAGTTCCTGACGGGATTTGGAGAATATCTGCGGGATCTGCTGTTCAGCCGCCAGCCGGGCGTGACGCCTGCGCTGCTTGGTCTCGCCCCCGCACGTTTCGCGGAACTGCGCGGCCTTGCCGGCGACCTGCAGGATGGCGACATCCTGCGCTTTGCCAAGATCGTTTCGGACCTGATCGCCGGTCTCCGGCATTCGGCGCATCCGCGCCTGGGCGTGGAACTGGCCTTCGCGCGCATGGCCGCACTGGATCGCGTGGTGACGCTGTCGCAACTCATGGGGCAGGAACTCCCACCCGTCGCCGCCCCGTCCGCCTCCGCCTCGCCTGACGAAGCCGCGAAAAAAAAAAGCCCTGACCTGACGCTCCCGCCCGAGGGCCCGGGGGCGGCGGAGGCGCCGGCCACCGCGCCCGACCTCCCGCAGGAGCCCCTGCAGGTCGTCCCGCACGATGGGGCGGCGGCTCCCGAAGGCGCGCCGGATGACACCGGGGCCCAGCAGGATGCACCGGATGGTTCAGACAGGGCGGAGGCACCGGACGCGCCGGAGTCCCCCTCCGAAAAGTCCCACGCCGGGGACATGTTCGCGGTCACCGCGCCCGACCCGCAGGATGACTCCCGGCGACCGGCTCCCGCGCCGATCATGCCCGCTGACGCGCCGGCCTGCTGGCCCGATCTGGTGGAAGATTACGCGCTCGACCGTCCGTTTACTTCCAGCCCCCTCCGGCATGCAACGCTGTGCTGCCGGATGGACGCCCAGGCACGCGGAACCACGCTGGAGGTTGTGTTCGCCAATGAGCATTTCAGCGACCTGTTTCTGGCCGACGCCGACAACCGCAAAAGCCTTCGTGGCTTTCTGGCCTCCCGCTTTGCCCCCGGAACGGCCTTCGCACTGACCTATGCCGTGGCGGGTGCCCCTGTGGGCGACGGGGACGATTCCGTTCAGGGGCCACCCGGCGAAAGAAACGACGCGGGACAAGCAACCGGTCACGGACACCCCGCCAGTACACGGGACATCATCGACAAAGATCCCGTCATTCAGACCCTGATCGAACTTTTCGAGGGACGCGTTCTCAATTAGCACCTTGTCCGCACCCTTCATAACCTCCACACCTCCACCTTCCCCCCGTAAAAAAGGAGACCCGCCATGAACATGCAGAAGATGATGAAGGACCTGCAAAAAATGCAGGGCCGTATGAACGAAATCCAGGAAAGCCTCCAGGCGACGGTGTATGAAGCGGAAGCCGGCGGCGGACTGGTGAAGGTGTCACTCAACGGAAAATTCGAGGTTCAGGCCGTGCGCCTGAAAAAGGAAGCCGTCGATCCCGAGGACATCGAAGCCCTGGAGGATTTGCTGCTGGCGGCCTTCAACGAGGCGCGCGCCAAGGCGGAAGCCGATTCGCAAAGCCGGATGGGCGGCTTGACGAAGGGCCTGGGGCTTCCGGGGATGTAAGGCCGGGGCGGCTGCCCCCGCCGCCCCAAAATCGTATCTTTACGTCGCCCATGGATATTCCCCTGCTGATTCTCAAGCTCCTGCTCCCGCTTGCCTATGTGCTCGCCCTCGGTGCCTACGGCCGGACCTTCTTCCGGGAGGAGGCGGGGGGATCCCGCAAAACGGCGATTACGGCGATGCTGGCGGCCCTGGGGCTCCATACCGCCCTGCTGATCGTCCTGACCATCGAATACCGTCGTTGCCCGCTGTGGACCGAAGGCGAGGCCCTGTTGTTCCTGGGCTGGATGCTCGCCCTCCTGCACATCCTGTCGGAATGGTCGGCCGGAACCCGGCGGCTGGGGATATTCACCTTGTTGCCGGCCGCCGTCGCCACCCTTCCTGCCATTTTCTTCCTTGGCAACGCCTTTTCCCTGGCTCCGGAATACCGCAGTTCGTGGTTCATTTTCCATATCGTCGCCAGTCTGGCGTCCTACGCCGCCTACAGCCTCGCCGCAGTCCTCGCGGCTCTTTACCTGCTTCAGTACGGAAAACTCAAGCGCAAGCATTTTGACCGCACTTTTCGCCGCCTGCCTCCCCTGGACAAGCTGGACAAGCTGACCGCCGTCTGGGCGTTTCTGGGCACCCTGCTGATGATTGCCAGCAGCGTGATCGGGGCGTGGTGGGTCCGGCGCGATGGCCTGCATGGCATGTCGATGCAGGAAGCCGGCATATTCATTGTTCTGGGCATTTACCTGACTGCGGCTGCCTCGCGCCGGACCCTGGGGTGGCGCGGGCGTCGCCACGCGCTGTGGGTCCTGGGGGGATTCGCCGCCCTGGTGTTCGCCAACCTTTGGTTGCATGGCTTCTTCCGCGCCTGATCGCGCCGGACGCCGCACACATTCGGAATCGGATACGGGAGTGAACGCTTCGCATCTTCAACTTTTCGTCCTCGGGGTGAGTCACCGCACGGCCCCGGTTTCGTTGCGCGACCGCTTGTTGCTGCACGGGGATGAGCTGCCGGCTTTCGTCGACAACGTCCTTCTGGACGGGCTTGCGGGCGAAGCGGTGATGTTGTCGACGTGCAACCGGTCCGAGATTTACGGTATCTCCCACGCCCCGTCGGCAACCGAGGATTCCCGTCCGGACACGACCGAGCTGGGCGAGCGCATTGCGCAGGCCTGGGCCACCCGTCGCGGTGTCGCTCCCGATGACTTGCGCGAGCACGGCTATTTTCTGTCGGGTGATGAAGCGGTGCGTCACCTCTTCCGCGTGATCGGGTCGCTCGACAGCCTCGTGCTGGGCGAAGTCCAGATCCTCGGACAGGTGAAGGACGCGTACCAGTTCGCCAGTGAACGCCGCTGGACGGACTTTTACCTGAACCGCGTCTTTCAGACAGGCCTGCACGCCGGCAAGCGGATTCACGCCGAAACGGCCGTGCACGAAGGCGCGGTCAGCATCAGTTACGCCGCCGTCGAACTGGCGCGCAAGGTGCTCGGGGACCTGCGCGACAAAACCGCAGGCCTGATCGGCACCGGCGAGATGGGCGAGCTGGCCGCGCAGCACCTGCACCGCGCAGGCGTGCGGACCTTTCATTTCTTCAACCGCTCTCCGGGTTCGGCGGCGCGGCTGGCCGAAGCTTTCGATGGCCAGGCGCACGGTCTGGATGAACTCTCCGCGCGCATGCCCTCCTGTGACATCATCATTTCGGCCACGGGCGCGGCGGGGATCGTCGTAACGGCCGCGCAGGTGCGGGAAGCGTCCCGGGCGCGTTACGGAAATCCCCTGTTCCTCATCGACATCGCGGCCCCAGGCGACATCGACCCCGCGGCCGGCGACGTGGACAACACGTTCCTGTTCACCATCGACGACCTCAAGGCCGCAGTGGAGGAGAACGCCGTGCAGCGACGCGAGGCCGCGCGCGCGGCGGAAGCGATCGTCGAGGAAGAAGCGGCACGCCTGGCCGAATGGGTCAGGACCCTTGATGTGGTTCCCACCCTCAAGACCATGCGCGAGCGCTATCGCGAGATCGCGGAGCGCGAGATCGCGCGCCACGGCGCGGGGCTTCCCCCCGAGATGCGCGAGCGCATGGCCGCGCTCGGCCACGGTTTGCTGAACAAGTTCCTCCATGCGCCCACCACGGGCCTCAAGAAAATGGCCGCGCGCGGCGAGGCCGAACGCGCCGGGTACTACGCGAACGAACTGTTCGCGCTCAACATGCCCGAACATCCGCCCGCGCCCGGCTCCGCTCCGGCTTCCGGCGAGCCGCGCCCGCAGGACCGGCTCACGACGAACCAGGGCGCGCGCCTCTCCGACCCGGCGGAGGCCTCGGGCCATCCGTCTCCGGACGCCTCCGCCGCTTCCCCCACCAATCCTTCCCGGCATTTTCAGGGACGGGATGAAAGGACTTCATGACCGCTTCTCACGATACCGCTTCCGGTTCTCCGGACCGGTCCCGCCCGGCGGGTAAAAAGGCCGCCCCCGCCAAAACGTCGCTGATTCTGGGATCGCGCGGAAGCCCGCTGGCGTTGACGCAAACCAACATGGTCAAAGGATGGCTCGAGGAAGCCCACCCCGGGTTGACCGTCACGGTGCAGGTGATCAAGACATCGGGTGACGCCGACCAGGGAACCGCCCTGGACGCGTTTCCCGCGTTCGGCGTGTTCGTGAAGGAGTTGCAGAACGCGTTGCGCGAAGGCGTGATCGATGCCGCCGTGCATTCGTTGAAGGATGTCCCCGAGGATCATCCCGAAGAGTTGCTGCTGGCGGCCTTCCCGCCGCGCGAAGACGCGCGCGACGTGTTCATTTCCAAGGGCGCGGCGAAGGGCATCAAGTTCTCCGAGCTGCCGCACGGCGCCAGGGTGGGCACCGGTTCACCCCGCCGCATCCTGCAGTTCCGCGCCCTGCGTCCCGACCTGCAGTTCGTCTCGCTGCGCGGCAACGTGGATACGCGCATCGCCAAGCTTGAGTCGGGCGAAGTGGACGGCATCGTGCTCGCCGCCGCCGGCCTGCGTCGCCTCGGGCGCACCGAGGTGATCACGCACACGTTCTCGTTCTCCGAATCGATTCCCGCCATCGGCCAGGCGGCGCTCGGGCTGGAGTGCCGCGCCGACGACAAGGCCACCGCCGCGTTGCTGGCCGTGCTGAACGATCCCGACACGGCCGAAGCCGTGCAGCTGGAGCGCCAGTTCATGGAAGCGGTCGGCGGCGGCTGCAAGGTGCCCATGGCGGCCCACGCGTACCCGTACGGGGACAGTTTCCGCTTCATCGCGGTGATGGGCGACGCCAAAACCGGCGGACAGATCCGCATGGAGCGCGTGCTCGACCCCGAGTTCGCCGAGGAGGACGTCGATGAATTCGCCGAGGAAATGCTCGCGGCCTGCCGCGCCAAGGGCTTGCCCACGCCCCGCGACAGCTAGCCCCGGAGGGTAAGAAGTGACCGGCATGATCCCCGTTCTGAACACCCGGCCCAAGATTTCCGCGGCGACGGTGGCGGGGGGGGATACCCTGAGCGCCGCGCTGGCGGCGGGCGGATACGATCCGATCGACGTGCCGCTGGTGGAGCTCACGCTGCTGGAGGATTCCCTCAACCTGCTGGAGCGGATTTCGGACCGGCATTACGACGGCATCCTGCTCTCTTCGCCCAACCTGTTGCCCTTGCTGACCTCCATGGGACGCGCGGTGCCCGCAGCCTGGTGCACGAAACCCTGGTACCTCATCGGCGAGAAGGCGCGCCCCGACGTGGAAGCGCTCGGCGCACGCGTGGCGTTCGTACCGCGCGGCGAGGCCTCGCTCGAAGGCTTCCTCGACGAGATTCCCGTACAGGACAACCTGCGCCTGATCCATCCGGGTTCGACCAAAACGCGGCTCGAACCCTCGCTGTTCACCGGCAAGGGGATCATCCTCCACAACATGTCGCTGTACGAGCCGCGCTGTCCCGACGGCGCGACCGCCGCCCTGGAGGCCGCGTGGCCGCGCCTGACGCCCCGCGGCGCCGTGTTGTTCGCGTCGAGCTCCGCGGTCCACCACCTGTTTGCCGCCGCGCCGGCCCTCGCGCGCACGCTCGTCGCGGATGACGGCCCCGTGCCGGTCTCCATCGGATCCAGTACGACCCGGACGCTGCGCGCGTATCACATCACCCGGTCGCACCAGACCCCGACCGCCGACACGGCGGGTTTTCTGGCGACCCTGAACCACCTCTTTTCGAAAGAGCCCCGCTCATGACGTCTTCCGCCGACTCTCTCCGCCACGAACGCGCCCGCAAGGTCATCCCCGGCGGCGTCAACTCGCCCGTCCGCGCCTTCAAGTCGGTGGGCGGTTCGCCCGTCTTCATCGACTCCGCGCACGGGCCGTTCCTCACCGACGTCGACGGACGCGAGTACATCGACTTCGTGCTGTCCTGGGGCCCGATGATCCTCGGTCACGCGCATCCGGCGGTGGTCGCCGCCGTGCAAAAGGCCGCCGCGAAGGGCCTGAGTTTCGGAGCCGCCACCGAGGGTGAATCCGAAATCGCGGAACGCATCTGCGGCATCCTTCCGTCCGTGGAGAAGGTCCGGCTCGTGTGCTCGGGCACCGAAGCCACCATGTCGGCCGTGCGCCTCGCCCGCGGCTACACGGGTCGCGAGAAGATCATCAAGTTCCGCGGCTGCTACCACGGGCACGGCGACAGCTTCCTGGTGCAGGCCGGCTCCGGTGCGGTCACATTCGGAAACCCCAGCAGCCCCGGCGTGACGCGCGGCTCCGCCCAGGACACCTTGATCGCGGACTTCAACGATCTCGCGTCCGTGAAGCGGCTGTTCGCGGAACATGGTGAGGCCATTGCCGCCGTCATCGTCGAGCCGGTGGTCGGCAACATGGGCGTGCTCGTCCCCGAGGACGGCTTCCTGCAGGGCCTGCGCGCCCTGTGCGACGGCCGCACGACCCTGCTGATCATCGACGAAGTCATGACGGGTTTCCGCGTGTCGCTGCAGGGCGCGCAAGGCCGGTTCGGCGTCACGCCCGACCTCACCACCATGGGCAAGGTCGTGGGCGGCGGCATGCCGCTGGCGGCCTACGGCGGCCGTGCCGACATCATGGACATGCTCAGCCCCGACGGCCCCGTCTACCAGGCCGGCACGCTGGCGGGAAACCCGCTCGCCGTCGCGGCGGGCCTGGCCACGCTGAACGAAATCACACAGCCGGGTTTTTACGACCGGCTCGAAACGTTGTCCGCAAAGTGGGAAGCCGACCTGCGCGCGGCTTTCTCCGCATCACCGGTGCCCGTCACCATCAACCGCGTCGGGTCCATGCTCACCGTCTTCTTCAGCGGCGCGGCGGACAGGCCGGTCCGCGATTATGAATCGGCCGTGGCCTGCGACACCGCGCTGTACGGAAAATTCTTTCAGGCCTGTCTGAAGGAAGGTCTCTACTTCGCGCCCTCGCAATTCGAAGCGGGCTTCCTGTCGATCACGCACGACGAAGCGATTCTGGCGCGTGTCGCCGAGGCGACGCAGCGGGCCTTGAAGACGTTGTAGGGGGTGAGGGATCCTCCGCCTGGCTCCCGAACGGGATGAACCATTGCGGAGGATCCGGTGTCGCCCTTCGGAAACTTGTTCCGGGCGATGGGATGGCCTGGGGCGTTCAGCGTCCCCAACGCAGTTGCGCCCGGAGCTCCCGGGCCCGCGCTTCCGCGCTTGTGCCCGAGCCGCCGAGCACCGTGAAGTGCCCCATTTTGCGGCCCTTGGGCGCCTTCGCCTTGCCGTACAAATGCAGCGCCACGTCGGGCTCGGCCAGCAAAGCCTCAACGCCCTGCAGGTTGTCGCCGTTGCCGTCGCCCACAAGATTCACCATGGCCGCCGGGCGCAACAGCGACGTCGGGCCGAGTGGGAGGCCGCACAAGGCGCGCACCTGCTGCTCGAACTGCGAGCACAGGCACGCGTCCAAAGTGGCGTGGCCGGAGTTGTGCGGCCGCGGCGCGATCTCGTTGAGCCAGATGGCTCCATCGGGCAGCACGAACAGTTCGACGCAATAGGTGCCCACGGCGGAGAGCCCTTCACCCACCTTGCGGGCGATCTCGACGGCCGCCGCGGCGGACTGGTCGGAAACGCGCGCGGGGAGCACCGTCACGTCGAGGATGTTGTGCACGTGCACGTTTTCGGCCGGAGGATAGGCCGCGAAGGAACCGTCGCGGCCGCGGCACGCCACCACGCTGATTTCCTTTTCGAAGGGGACGAGTTTTTCAAGGATCAGATCCTGCGCGCCGGCGGAGAACATCGCGCGTGCCGCGGCGGCGCATTCCTCACCGTTGTTCACGCGGGCCTGGCCCTTGCCGTCGTAGCCTCCGCGCGCGGTTTTCAGAAAAGCCGGAAAGGTCTCCCCGTGATACACCGCGCGCGCTTCGTCTTCGCTGCGGACCACGGCGAAGGCCGTCACGGGGATGCCGTTCTCGCGCGCGAAGGTTTTCTCGAGGATGCGGTCCTGCGTGATGCGCAGCGCCGCCGAAGAAGGGTGCACGGGCTTGCCGAGGCTTTCCAGTAGTTCGACCGCGCGTGCATCCACGTTTTCGAATTCATACGTGACCGCATCACTGACCTCCGCGAGACGGCGCAGGGCGCCCTCATCGGTGTAGTCAGCCTCGATGACGATGTCCGCCACCTGGCCGCAGGGCGAATCGGGCCCGGGCTCCAGGACGGCGACCCGGTAACCGAGGCGTTTGGCGGCCACGGCGAACATGCGACCCAACTGGCCGCCGCCGAGAATGCCCAGGGTCGCGCCGGGAAACAGGACGTGTTGGGAGGTTGAAGACGTCACGTTACTGGTCTTCCAGTTTCTGCGCGAGGACGGCCCGTTCCTGCCGCGCCATGAACGCTGCGGTGGCCTTGCGGTAGGCGGGGAACTTGATCCCCAGGATGCGCGCCGCCAGCAGGCCCGCATTGCGGGCATTCCCGATCGACACCGTGGCGACCGGGACGCCGGCGGGCATCTGGACGATCGACAACAGGGAATCCATCCCGTTCAGTTGCTTCGAGGTCACCGGCACGCCGATGACCGGCAACGGCGTCAGGGAGGCCACCATGCCCGGCAGATGAGCCGCGCCCCCCGCCCCGGCGATGATCACTTCCAGGCCGCGCTTCGCCGCCGAGCCCGCATAGTCGACCATCAGGCGAGGCGTGCGATGCGCCGACACCACCCTGGCTTCGTAGGGGATTCCCATTTCCTGCAGGGCCGTGACGGCCGCCTTCATGGTGTCCCAATCGGACTGGCTGCCCATGATGACGCCCACCAGGGGTTTGGCGGTCTTTGGGGGGGATGTCTGGGGTGACTGGGGCGTGTTCCGCGGTTTCGCGGGAGTGGTCTTCGGCGGCATTCCGGGATCCTCGGGTTGACCGGAAAAAAGATAGCCTGTTGCACGGACGGATGCAGGCGGCCGGCGAATGCGCGGATCTTGATCCTTTCTTTCCCCTCTCATTCCGTCTGACCAGCAGGATCCTTGGAGCGTGGCGGACAGGCGGGCATGACCGCCGGCTGTCAATGTTCACCATGGTGCCCGGAACCTGTGACATCAGCGCGCCGTGCGGGCATATGACGAACCATGGTATGAGAACCCATTACCTTTACCGACATGCAGCCTGCCCTCACCCTGGCCTACATCACCTGTCCCGACGTGGACGAAGCGCGCCGCATCGGCCGCGCGCTCGTACTCGAGCGTCTGGCCGCCTGCGTCAACATTCTCCCGAAAATGGAATCGTTCTACTGGTGGAACGGCAAGATCGAGAACGATCAGGAAACCGTCCTCATCGCCAAACTCCCGGAACACTCGCGGGATCCCCTGCTGGAACGGATTCTGGAACTCCACCCCTACGACACGCCGTGCGTGATGTTCCTGCCGGTCACGGGAGGAAATCCGGACTACCTCGACTGGCTCGCCGGAGAATCCGGCGACTCCTGAATCCCACCCTCAGGTCATCCCCTCCCCCACACCACCTCACTGTCCTTCAAGGAGAACGTCGCCTTGCCCCGTTCCTCATCACGCTTCTCCCGCCTCCGCCTGTTTGTCGCCATCCGTTTTCCGGACACCGTCACGGACGCGCTTGACGATCTGGTGGCGGACAGCATCGGGATCAAGGGCGCCTCGTGGACACCTTCGGAACAGTATCACCTGACCTTGCGTTTCATCGGAGACCCCCGCCCCCTGGTGCTTGATGATGTCGTTCACGCCCTCCGCGATGTGCGCGCGTCATCGTTTCACATCAACCTCAAGGGCACCGGACATTTTCCGCTCAGAGGCGATCCGGAATCCCTCTGGGTGGGCGTGGAGGACACCCCGGCGCTGACCAGCCTGAGGAATCGGGTGGAAAGCGCGCTGACGCGCGCGGGTCTGGCGCCCGAGGGGCGCCGGTTCCATCCGCACGTCACGCTGGCGAATGTGAAGGCCGCCGATCCGCGTGCAGTGGGAGAGTTTCAGGTGATCAATGGGCTGTTCCGGTTGAACGATGTTCCCGTGACGGAATTCCTGTTGTGCTCAAGCGTCCTGCGCGACGGCGGCCCGGTGCACACCGTGGAAGCGGAGTATGCGCTGGAAGCCGCCGCGAGTTGAGCGCGGAACGCATGCGCGCGGGTGGCCCCCGGAGAGCGGCCTGAAAAGCGTCCGGAACACCGTGCAGGGCCGGGGTTCCCCTAACACGGGTTGACCGGGCCGCGGATCGTCTCTAAAGCCCCTTACCCGCCTTTCCGCGCCACTCCCAGGTATGACAGCGTCAAGGAGCGCGTGGTCACGAACCGGAAATCCTCCGGCACCACGCGTGTGACGAGCATGCGCCAGAACGCCGTGCGGAGCACATCAGGCCGCAAGCCCGTCCACGCCAGCGGCTCCATCCCGCCCGCGCGGCAATACTCCGCGAGCTCGGCGGGTTTGATGAACAGCCGCAGCACATGCATGTGCGGGGGCGTGTTCTTCACGAACCACTCCACGCCCTTGATGATGACCAGCCATGCCAAAGCATTGCGATTGAAGGTGTGGAAGAAAAACAGGCCACCGGGTTTGAGCACGCGCGCGGCCTCGCGGATGGAGGCGGCCGGATCCTCGATGTGCTCGAGAAAGTCCATCGAGGTCACCACGTCGAACGTGGCTTCACGGTAGGGCAATGTCAGCGCATCCCCGCGCAGGTGGTGGACGGAAGCGTCAACCCCCTGCGACACGCGCAGGCTCGGCAAGGAGAAGTCGAGCGCGTGGACTTCATGCCCCCCGGCCCGGAGCGCGCGGGCCAGGAATCCCGCGCCACAGCCGATGTCGAGAATCCGGAGCGGCGCCCGGGCCGCTCCACCCGCCGCGGAGGCGGCGTTCCCGCCCCCCGACACCCCCGCTGACGCTGACTGTCCCGAAAACCGCGCGAGTTGTTCCCGGACCCACGCCTGCTTGGCGACTCCTTCGGCACGCAGCAGCGCGACAGGATCATCCTGCGCGTGCAACCAGCGCCCGCCGAGATCGTCGTAGAACGCGTTGTTTACCGGAGTGAGCGTATGCGGGGAGGTGCCCATGGTCCGTTCCAGTAAAGGATTTGCCATATCAAAAACGATGCGACGAGAACCGTTTGCATTCCGATCCAGATCGTTTCACCCGCGCGCCACAACCCGAACACCATGAGGAAGACGACGGGATGCAGCACGAACAACAAGGCGTGGAGCCATTGTTCCGCAGGCACGCACGCGCGCGCATGCACCCATTCGTCCTTGGTGACGAACACGCAGGAAAAAACCGCCAGCCCGAGAAACACCACGGTCCACGGCGGTGATGGCGGTAGCCGGAGCGTGAGCAACAACGGGAACAGTACCGTGAGGGTGTCCAGGGGATGACCGATGCGTTCCCAGCGGGGCACCTCACGACGACGGTGGAACCCGAACTCATCCACCGCCATGAGGATCCCCTGCGTGACGAAGACCGCAAGGGCCGCCCAGGCGACAAGGGGAAGGGAGGACAGGGGGGCGGAAGGAATCATGATCCCGGACGGCGGTCTCAAGCGACGATTTTTCTCATCACGGCGCCGTAAATGGTGAGGCCGGGCCCGAAGGCCAGACTGACCACGAGCGTTCCCGACGGCACCCCGGCATCCCGGACGATGCGGTCCCAGATGTGCGGCAGCGTTGCGGACGACATGTTGCCGCGCTCGAACAGGACGTCGCGCGAAGCGCGGACCTGCGCGGGCTCGAGCTTCATCCATTCCTCCACCTTGTCGACGATGCGGGGACCGCCGGGGTGTACGGCCCACACCGCGTTGTCGAGCGCCGCGCGGGTGAACCCGGCCGCCTCCGCGAGCGAGGCGGCGAAGGCATCCAGCTCGGGCGCGATCTTGTCGGGAACGTTGCGCGACAACGTCATGCGCATGCCGAAGTCTCCGGGTGCCCAGCGGATGTCCACCAGTGATTCCGGCACGATTCTCTCGGCAAAGCCGAGAACCTCAAGGCCCGCACCCGCGTGCGGCGCGTCGCCGAGGCTGTAGCGGATGAAACCGTCGGCGAACAGCGACTGGACAACCAGCTGTTCGGCATCGTGACGAGACGGGTTGAGATGCAGGGAACAGATTTCCGTGTGGACGATGTCGCAGCGTTCGCCCGTGCCCGCGGCGGCACTGGAAGCCCGGTATCCCGCCGCGATGCGCACGGCGGGCAATGCGGCGTAGCACCCCATGTGGTAGGCATGGGTGACGCGTGTGCGCGCCTGCCACCCACGCTCCTCGACCAGAACCTGCGGCGCGGAAGGAGCCGCGTAGCCCGTACACGTCACGTGCACCAGTTCCTGCGGCGGGGACTCCTCGTCGGCATACAAGGCCCGCAACGCCCGCTCGGCCATGAGGGCGAAGGCATCCATGCGGGCGGCCGTGGAGACGCCTTCCGGCAACCGGTCCACCGGGAACAACGCCTTGGTCGAAAAATCCTCGTCGAGGAATTCACCGATGTCGCTGTAACGATAGCCCACAGTTTCGGGTGAGGGGGCGAACCGCCGCAGATGTCGTTCCATCTGGCGTCGAAAGGCGGCGGGGTCGAAGTGGGGGTCATTGCGGTGCGCGGTCTGTTCGGCCTGCGCATGGGCCGCTGCGAGCCAACGCACGACATCGGCATGCGCACCGCGGTGGGCCGGCAGGTGAACCTGAAAGCGGGAGAGCACGGGGGCGTTGGTCATGCTAGCAACCTACACGGGGGGACACGGCGGGGGTATGGCCAAAATGCCGGGCGGACCGCCCGCCGCACCCGGCCCGGGCCGGCGG
>CAYQFG010000027.1:0-4498 GCA_964416695.1 uncultured Bifidobacterium sp. | reverse complement strand
TCCAGCCGGATGGTCATGGGATGATTGAAGATCAATGAATCCAGGGGATGGTGCACCGTCAGTTCGTAGACATCGGGCTCAAGCGTCCGCAGAGAGACCTCGGCCGCGTCACGCTGCCAGGTGTACCGGACGACATCGTCCATCCGGGCCAGCCAGAGTCGTCCCGCATCGCGCAGTTCACGCACACGCAGCATGTCGGTGTAAAAATTCTGTCGCTTGTAGTAACCCCAGCCGACGGGGCGTCCATCGGTCTGTCCGTCATAGCCGATGCCGTGATAGGTGCTGATCACCCAGGCCTCCCGCTCCTCCGCGTTGTTGAGATGAGCGAAGAACTCCACCGAATTGTTGGTGCAGCCCTCGTGACAACCGGTCGCTGCGGAGTCTTCCATGCGCAAGGTCGGAAGGAGATACCAGTTGTGCGGCCTGCGGGCGTTCCCTGACATGATGTAGGGGCCGCGGCCGTCCGGATCTTCCTGGAAACTGCGCGCGGCATAAAACCCGGCTTCACGGACAGCCTTCTGGGTTGCGGCCTGGCGCCCCATGCCTTCCGGATAAGCGTAGGATACCGGTGTGGCGCCGTATGCCAACATGCGGGCGTGGTTCAGGCTGAACGAGGCCAGGGCACCATCATACCCCAACGCATCATGATTGACATGCCCGTGGCCGTGACCGAAGTATCCGAAACCATGTGTGGTCAGCGTATCCAGCAGGTAACTCCGTGCCAAAGGCTGTTCGTCATAGGCCAGGGAAACGATTTCATAGTCAAGAAACAACCCCTGTTCGATCAGCCAGTCGTTTTCGGTCCGAAAGTCGAGTGCCCCGCCATCAAGGTTGATGGAAATCGCAAACGAGCGCCCTTCGTACCACTTGGTGACTCCGGCCACCTTCAAGGGAGGGGTTTCAGGTTCGGGCCCGAAACATCCTGCGAGCACGGCCAGCATCAGGATGGCCGTGACCGCCCCGTGCCACCCCAGACTCCCTGCTCTCCGGTCAGTCCGTACTTCCGCCATCCCTCATCCTCCGCATACGATTTCCCGGACACACGTCCGTCATGGTTGCGCACAACATAACAAGTGTCATTCGGCAACACACGCGCTAACCCGTCAAACAAAAACCCCGCCTGAATCATCAGGCGGGGTTCGGGTGTTTCCGGGTTCAAGCCCGACGAACCGTCGGGACACGCCCCTCGGCAAGTGACGTTACGCCGAGACTTCGGCGAGCGACTTGTTCTTCGACTCCAGGCGCGACGCTCCGCCGCTGAGGTAGGCGTCCACGGAGCGGGCGCATTCACGCCCCTCGGAGATGGCCCACACCACCAGCGACTGGCCACGGCGCATGTCGCCGGCCGCGAAGATCCCCGGCACCGACGTGCTGTAGTCCTTCGGGTTGGCCTTCACGTTCCCGCGCTCGTCCTTTTCCACACCCAGCTGGTCGGGAAGGTTGTGCTCGGGGTGCAGGAAGCCCATGGCCAGGTACACGCGTTCCGCGGGCATGATGAACTCGCTGCCTTCGATCTCAGTGAACTTGGGGCCATCCCACTGCAAACGAACCGCACGGATGCCGGTGAGGTTGCCCTCGGCATCCTTGAGGAACTCCTTCGAGAGGATGGACCATTCGCGCGTGCACCCTTCCGCCTGCGAGCTCGAGGTCGACAGCATGCGGGGGCCGGGGTGCGTCGGCCACGGCGTTTCCACCGTGCGGCCTTCGGGCGGCTTGGGCAACAGCTCGATCTGCGTCACGGACTTCGCGCCGTGACGGATCGAAGTGCCCACGCAATCGGAGCCGGTATCGCCGCCGCCGATGACGACCACATTCTTGCCGGTGGAGAGGATTTCCTCTTCGGGGCTGAACGTGTCGCCCGCGACGCGCTTGTTGTTCTGGCGCAGGAAGTCCATGGCGAGGTGCACACCCTTGGCGTCGCGGCCCGGGATGGGCAAATCGCGCGCCAGCGTGGAACCGCCGGCCAGTACAACGGCATCGAAGGCCTTCAGCTCGTCCACCGAAACGTTCTTGCCCACCTCGGCGTTCGTGCGGAACGTGACGCCCTCAGCGGCCATGATGTCCGCGCGACGCTGAACGATCTTCTTCGAAAGCTTGAAGTCGGGAATGCCGTAGCGCAGCAGGCCGCCCAGACGGTCGGAGCGCTCGTAAACGGTCACGAGATGACCGGCCTTGTTCAGCTGGTCGGCCGCCGCGAGGCCCGCAGGGCCCGAACCGATGACGGCGACCTTCTTGCCCGAACGGTAGCCCGGCGGCACGGGCTTGATCCAGCCTTGCGCGAACGCGTACTCGATGATCGAGACTTCGATGTTCTTGATGGTGACCGGCGGCTTGTTGATGCCGAGCACGCACGCCGACTCGCAGGGCGCCGGACAGATGCGCCCGGTGAACTCGGGGAAATTGTTGGTGGAGAGCAGGCTCTTCAGTGCCGCTTCCCAGTTGCCCCGATAAACGTGATCGTTGAAGTCCGGAATGATGTTTCCCAGCGGGCAACCGGTGTGGCAGAACGGAATGCCGCAATCCATGCACCGGGCGCCCTGGGTCTGCACCTCGTCAGCCGGCATCTGGACCACGAATTCCTCGTAGTTCCGGACGCGCTCCTCAACGGGAAGATAGGAGGGAACCTTCCGGTCGAATTCCTTGAAACCAGTGACCTTACCCATTTCGCTTACCCCCTCACCATGGTTTCGGCGGCCATTTCAGCCAGCGCGCGCTTGTAATCCCGCGGCATCACCTTGACGAACTTCCGCAGGCTGTTTTTCCAGTCCGCGAGAATCTCCCTGGCGGCGGTGCTGCCGGTGTATTCCAGGTGACGTTCGATACGCCCCTTGAGATCGATGGCCTCTTCCGCTTCGGTCACCTCTTCGAGGTCGACCATCTCGCGATTGATGTTGGCCGCGGCCTTCGCCTCCGGATCGAACAGGTAGGCGATGCCACCGCTCATGCCGGCGCCGAAATTGCGTCCGATGGAGCCGAGCAGCACGAGGCGACCACCCGTCATGTATTCGCAGCCGTGGTCGCCGCACGATTCCGCCACCACTTCGGCGCCGGAATTGCGTACGCAGAAGCGTTCGCCCGCCTTGCCGCGGATGTAGGCTTCGCCGCTGGTCGCGCCGTAGAAGCACACGTTGCCCACGATCACGTTGTCCGCCGGCACGAAGGTCGACACCTTCGGCGGGTAGATCACGATCTTGCCGCCCGAAAGGCCCTTGCCCACGTAGTCGTTGGCCTCGCCCTCGATCTCGAGGGTGACGCCCGGGGTCGCGAACGCGCCGAAGCTCTGGCCGGCGGACCCGGTGAACTTCAGGTGGATGGTGTCCTCGGGAAGACCGTCCGCCCCGTACTTGCGGGTCACGTTGGAGGACAGGATCGTCCCCGCCGTGCGGTGCACGTTGCGGATCTCGAACTCGGCCTTGACCGGAGTCCCGGACTCCAGGGCAGGCTTCGCCGCCTCCATCAGTTGCCAGTCGAGGGCTTTGTCGAGGCCGTGATCCTGCTTGTCGCAGCAGTGCATGTTGCCGACCTGCTGGTCACCGAAGCCATGGAGCAGCTTCCGGAGGTCGAGATGCTTCGCCTTCCAGTGGTTCACGCCGTCGCGGGCCTTGAGGCGGTCGACGCGACCGACCATCTCGTCGATCGTGCGGAAGCCCAGCGCGGCCATGTGACGGCGCATGTCTTCCGCGAGGAACTTGTAGAAGTTCACCACGTGTTCGACTTCGCCCGGGAACAGCCTGCGAAGGTCCGGATCCTGGGTCGCGATGCCCACCGGGCAGGTGTTGAGATGGCACTTGCGCATCATGATGCAACCCATGGCGATGAGGCCGCCGGTGGCGACGCCCCATTCTTCGGCGCCGAGCAGCGTCGCGATCGCGATGTCGCGGCCGGTGCGGAGCATGCCGTCAGTCTGCAGCACCACGCGGGAACGCAGGCCGTTCTTGATCAGCACCTGGTGCGCTTCGGACAGGCCGAGCTCCCAGGGCAGACCGGCGTGCTTGATGGACGTCTGCGGGGACGCACCCGTACCGCCGTCGTAGCCCGAGACGAGAATCACGTCGCTGTGCGCCTTGGCGACGCCGGCGGCAACCGTGCCCACGCCCACCTCCGCCACCAGCTTGACGCTGATGCGCGCCTGGTCGTTGCTGTTCTTCAGGTCGAAAATCAGCTGCGCGAGATCTTCGATGGAGTAGATGTCGTGATGCGGCGGCGGCGAAATCAGGCCCACGCCCGGCGTGCTGTGACGCGTCTTGGCGATGAACTTGTCGACCTTCCAGCCCGGAAGCTGCCCGCCTTCGCCGGGCTTCGCGCCCTGCGCCATCTTGATCTGGATTTCATCCGCGTTCACCAGGTATTCGCTGGTCACGCCAAAGCGTCCCGACGCCACCTGCTTGATGCTGGAACGCATGCTGTCGCCGTTGGGCAGCACCTTGAAGCGCAGCG
This sequence comes from uncultured Bifidobacterium sp., assembly GCA_964416695.1. Taxonomy (GTDB): domain Bacteria; phylum Fibrobacterota; class Fibrobacteria; order UBA11236; family UBA11236; genus UBA11236. The sequence continues at coordinate 61 of CAYQFG010000027.1, read as the reverse complement.
GATCCTCGCCGCCTTCGCCGGTGTTCGAACGCGCGCCGATGCGGTTCATGGCCATCGCGAG
>CAYQFG010000026.1:22902-25499 GCA_964416695.1 uncultured Bifidobacterium sp. | reverse complement strand
TGTCCGGAAGAGGGTGCAAATTATAGTTCAAAAGCACCTGTTCCGCAATGATCTCATCCAGGGGAATTTCCGTCACATCAGGCCCCAGATGGGCCTGATAGTCCTCGACGCCCTGGTCGTCATCTTCCGCCCATGTGATCCCCACCCGGTCCTGCCGGTCGAGCAACAGGTTGAAATTCACGGAAAACGGGAGGCGGACCGGCTCCAGGCACCGGCCGCATTCCGCGGCCAGGGTCCCAGAGACCTCTCCCCGCACCAGGTGGGTATCGCCATCCATGGGCGTCACGTCCAGGGTGACCGCCACGACGCCGGTGGCGCCGGCATCCGCCAGGCGGGGGGCCTGCGCGGAATCCTCTTCGAGGTTGATCGTGGAAGGGTCCTGGCCGAGCTCGATAATGGGAAGAATCATGACCTAAAGATAGATTCGTGCGCAGCACGCAGGCTTTACGCTGTTCAGCCCCTTGTCCTGCCCCGATTCGGCGTTTTCGCCGACGTCAAGAACGAATGCGAAAAGCCGGGTCCGACGGGGCGTTCCGGCTGCATGCCCCTACCCTTCGGGGGGCTTTGGTTCTGGCCGCAAGTTCTGGGAAGGAAGCGCCTCTCATCTGTTAACTTGCTGCCATGCGCAGATCCGTTCGGCCCCCTCATCCCGCCGCCACCCGCTTCCGGAGAGCGGGGCTTTTTCTGTTGTGTCTCATCTCGTTCGGAGCCACGGCGGCCCAGGCCGGCCCGGTGGACGCCTCACACCCGGTGGCCGGCTTTCTGCGCCGCCTGGAAGAGAAAGGCCTGATCACCCCCGGCTTCTGGAGCACCCTGCCCCGCGACGACCGCGAAGTGGCCCGGGCCCTGAACGAGGCCGCCACGGAAGCGCGGGGCAGTCTCACCCCCTGGGACCAACGACGCCTTCAGCGTTATCTCGAGGAGTTCGATCCCGACCGCCGATGGCGGAACACCCGCCTGCAGTACCGCGATACCGTGCTGGCCGTGCGCGGACATGTGGAGTCCTACACCTGGCTGGGCGCCCGGGATTCACTGCCTGCGCCCGACGCGTCCTATTTCGGCACCTTCACCGTGGGCGTCGACGGAGCCTACGGCGAGCGACTGCACTTCACCGCCCAGGCCTTCCTCGGACGCGAAACCGCCCTGCGCGGACGCTTTCTGGAAACCTACGATCCCCTGCGCGGTCTCCCCTACGGCACCTCGCGTGAAGGCAAAAGCGCGATCGGGATTCCGCAGCGGACGTCCACCTTCGACGGCTTCCGCACCGTCGTGGGGTACGGCGACGGACGCCTCACGCTGGAGGCGGGACAGGACTGGAACCAGTGGGGACCGGGACGCTGGCAACATGCCACGCTGGGAACGCGCCCGCATTTCTGGGTCACCGATTCCCTGGCGGCCGATCCGCTGTCCGGATTCGCGGGCAACGAAACGGCCTTCCACACGGCACGACGCGGTTACAGGTATGGGGGGGAAGGCGCGCCGCTTCCGCAGGTGCGCGTCCGCCTGAACGGCGCGCGGTGGGAGTACGTCAAGATTGTGGCGGAACGCATGGGGCTGGCGGCCGATTCGGCCGCATGGCTGATCGCCCACCGGGCGCAGTTGCGTCTGGGAGCCTGGAAGTTCGGTCTGACGGAAATGCTGACGGTGGGCGCACGCACGCCCGACCTCATCACCATGCTGCCGGGCGTGCCGCTCAAGTTCGCGGAGCATTCCGGCGGCGATCTGGACAATACCGCCCTCGCCGCCGATGTGGAATGGACGTTGCGGGGTCACGGCCGCCTGTATGGCGAACTGTTCGTCGACGACTACAGCGGTCCGCCGTTGAGCTTCCGCGGCAACAAGTTCGCGATCCTTCTGGGCGGGTCGTGGCAGGATCCGCTTGGACTACCCGCGACCGTGCACGCCGAATATGCCTCCGTGGATCCGTGGACGTACGGCCATCACCGGTACAACACGGCCATGCAACACTACGGCGCGCTGCTGGGAAGCGCGCTTCCTCCCAACACGCGCGCGGTGACGGCGGCCGCGGATTTTCCCTTGCCGCTGAACCTCGAAGGCAGCGTGGAATGGCGCATCCGGCAGCGCGACGTCAAGTCGCGCGGCAGTTCGATCTTCAACGTTTACGGCGAGGGCGAGCCGGCGATGAAGGACTTTCTGGCGCAGGACGTGGAAACGCGCCACGAAACCCGCTTCGCGACGGCGTGGCACTGGCGCCGCCATGCGCGCGTGAGGGCGGGTACGGGCGGATTGTGGATCCGAAACTGGCGCGGGCATCCCGGCGTGTCCCTCGCCACGCCGTCCGCGTTTCTGGACGCAACGCTGTGGTACTGAGGCGCCTCCCCGTACGTGCCACCCTGCTGCCGATCCGGTTTGGGCGGAGCGTGCGGGGTTACTGTTTCCCCAAACCGTAACCCGCTTCCGCGGAAGAGCATTAGATTCTGGGGGCCCGGTCCGGGCCGCACAGGAATCTTCCGTCGCGTATTGAAAGGTTCGTCATGAAAACTCGCATGCTTCCCGCCCTTGCCCTGGGTCTGACCGCGGTGGTGTCCGCTCCTTACCTGCAGGGCTGCTACGGCGGTTTCACCGCCACCAAGAAG
>CAYQFG010000026.1:0-22802 GCA_964416695.1 uncultured Bifidobacterium sp. | reverse complement strand
TTGCCTTCCAGAACCTGCACGTCGAAGTTCGCGGTGTACTGCGTCAGGTCATCGACCAGCTCCTTGGCGCGGGCTTCGCCCAGCTCGGTGTCGGCACCCCGGTAATGCCAGGCCAGACTGTAGTCCTTTTCTTCCAGCAGCGACCCCGGCAGGCGTCCCACGTACATCTGGAACAGCGGCAGCAAGGTTTCCTTCCAGTCGGCTTCCACCGGCCTGAACAAGCCCCAGTCCTCTCCGGCAGGACGGATCCATGCCCCGTGTTCCGCCACCATGTTCAGGCCCTTTTCCCCCCCGAACCATTCTTGCAAGGTGACGTGGTCGCGCCCGCTGATGAGCACCACGATGTTGCGCTCATCGGCGCAGAGGCGCCGGATCAACTGCTTCAGGGCGTCATCCGGGCTGGCCAGATGCGGCAAGGCCGCGAACGGTACGAGCGTCCCGTCGTAATCGAGAAGCAGCATGCGCTTGCCCGCCGCGCCGAACTGGGCACGAACCGCATCGGCCCGCTCGGCGGTCAACGGCCGGGCGCGGAAGTCCGCCTGGGGTCTGCTGACCACCTGGTCGAGGCTTTCCAGAAACGAGTTCGCCCACCACGTGGCGTCGAAGCGCGCCAGCCGCGCCCGCATGGGTTCCATGCGACGGCGTTGTTCCTCCCGGGGCATGTCCAGGGCTTCACGCAACGCATCCGCGAGGTCGGCCTGATGGTTGGGATTCACGAGGATGGCTTCCCCCAGATCGCGGGCCGCTCCCGCGGTTTCACTCAGGATCAGCACGCCGTCACCCTCCACGCGGCAGGCGACGTATTCCTTGGCCACCAGGTTCATGCCGTCGCGCAAAGGCGTGATGAGCGCGACGTCGGCCATGCGGTAAAATGCGGTGAGCTCCTCGAACGGGAGACTGCGGTACTGGTACACGATCGGGGTCCAGCCGACGTTGCCGTGTTTCCCGTTGACGCGTCCCACCATTTCGTCGAGATCCTTTTTCATGCGGCGGTACTGGGGCACTTCCTCCCGCGACGGCACCACCGACAGGACGAAGACGACCTTTTCCTTCCAGTCGGGGTTGCGGTCAAGAAACTCTCCGAACCCGAGCAGGCGATGGAGGATCCCCTTGGAATAATCGAGGCGATCCACCGAAAACAGGATCTTGCGGTCCGCGCCGAGGTTCGCGCGGGTTTCCGCGGCGAGGCGGGCCACCTCGGGCTTCGCCGCGGTTTCCATGAAGCGGGCGGCATCGATCCCGATGGGAAAGGTGTCGGCCTTGTGGACGTGGTCGCCGATCTGGATGCTGCCGAAATGGTGGTCATGACCCAGCGTGCGGTAAACGCTGCGCAGGAAGTACTGCGTGTAGTCGTGGGTGTGAAAGCCCACGAGATCCGCACCGAGGACGCCAGCCAGCAGTTGCTCACGCCATCGCGTGGGCAGGAGCCGGAACACTTCGAAGGACGGAAACGGGATGTGCAGAAAAAAGCCGATGGCCAGACCCGGATGCCGGGCCCGCAGCAAGGCGGGCAACAGCATCAGCTGATAGTCCTGCACCCACACGCGATCACCCGGCTGGATCAGGCCTTCCAGTTCGTCGGCGAACCGCTGGTTGCCCTCCACGTACGCCTCCCACTGCCCGGCGTCATACATGGCATACGACGTGAAGTAGTGCAACAACGGCCACAGGGTCTTGTTGCAGAACCCGTAATAGAAATCGTAAGCCTCGTCAGCGCTCATGAAAACCGGCCAGCTGCCGTGCGCGCTCATCGCACGTTGACGCACGTCCGCCTGTTTCTCGGGAGGAACGTCAGCGCCCGGCCAGCCAACCCAGACACACTCCAGGTCGTGCTCGCGTTTTTCACGCTCAAGGTAGGCCCCCAATGCCGTGACCAGGCCTCCCGCGCTGGGCTTGAAGCTGTAGCCGCCGCGCGAGTTTTTGGCGAGGCTGAACGGGAGGCGGTTGCTGACGACGATCAAACGGGGCATCGGAACTCCTTGCGTTGGGATGGAGAGGCGTGACGGACAGCGGGCTCCCCATCATGGAAGGTCAGGGCGGGGCATCATCACAACCGTGGCGTCGCGCACGGCGGTGACATCGCCCCGACGGCTTCCGTGCGGGCTGCCTTGGCGCCAAACCTCATCCAAAACCGTTCATATCCGGAACGGATCAAAAACGTGTCATAAGGAAGATACCTTCCTTGTCAATCGGCCAGTACAGCCTGAAACGGCGAACTTTTGACCCCAATCAGACCTGCGGTCTCCGCGCATGAGAAGGCGTCACCCCGTCAGGAGTCATCGCCCGTGATCGCGGCGGCCGCGCGCGCCAGTTCGCGCAAGGCCCCTGCCGCCCGCACGGGATCCACTCCGATATGGTGGACATCATGCGCCAGACGCTCCATCAGGAAGGCCTCCAGCAGCAGCCGGCAATCCGCCTCGGCGCGGGGCAACCAGGATTCCCGCTCCGCGGTATCGAGATAGCCGTCCAACAGGAGACCCGCGGAAAGGTCCGCCCATTTGTCCGCCCATTTTTGGGCGCGTTCATCGCCGCCCCCCATCACATCGCGGCGCGCTTCACTCGCCAGTACGTTGTCGGGCAGGCACAAAAGGGCGCGGATCAAGGCCGCCACGTCGTGCAGGGGACTGAACCGGAAGCTGCCTTCCGTACCGGACAGCCAGGGGGGGCCGTCGAAGCTGGTGAAGACGTAATCCTTGCCGGTGAACAGGACCCGCTCCAGACGCAGGTCTCCATGCACCCGCAAACGCTGACCCTCAAGTTTCCGTTCCACCAGTTGGCGCAAGGCTCCCAACAACGCCGGCTGCACGGCGGCGGCACCTTCGGCGAGGTTTGCTTCCACGTCTTCCTCCAGCCCGGCAGCGCGCAGGGCGGCCTTCAGCTTCACGGGGGAAGCCAGTGCACGCCGCAAGCGTCCGCGGATGGAATGGAACATGGAGTACTGGTGCAGCAGCGTGAATGGCTCCGCCGTGAATTCCGGATTGGTGGTGCCGCAGCGGTAGAGGACACGGTGCAGCTCCGCGAGGCGCTGCCCCAGCATGAAAGCGAACTCCGACCACGGCCCGCCCAGCAACTCCTGCAGTTGCGGATCCAGTTGCTGAAAGTCCAGACGGGCGGGCGTGAACCCCGTGCGCCCCAAGGGGATGAAGGCTTCGCGATCCCCGGACATGGTCGCCGTGCCACGCAGGAAATGCTGGAGGCCTTCGACGGCAAGATCGTGCGCCGTCCGCTCCGCGTGCACGAAGCGCTGAACGTACCCCAGCGTCAGCTTGCCGTCATCGAAAGCGGCTGGCACGCCGTTCCGCCGCGTGCCCGGCATCCAGTCGGCCCGCACGAGGCAGACCGGCACACGCGCCTTGGGAAAGCGGCTTTTCACCACCTGAAGCGTGTCCAGATCGGCACGGTGTCCCTGGTTCAACCTCCGGAACCAGCGCAGTAAAATACGCCCGTGCATAAGGATCCTGAACTCGGAAGGATCCGTCTCCATCAACTGCGTGGACGCGCGGGCGGGCGGGCGGGCCAGCTCCGCCCCCGGAAACACGTGAATGTGGAATCCCGCCGCGCGGGTTTCTCCGGAACGGGCCGGGCGCATCAACCTCATGACCAGGTCGCTCCTGAAGGCGGCGATGTGCTGGGCTTCGCACAATTCGCCGGCGATCCCCCCCAGCTTCACCCGCGCCACCCGCGCATGCGCGGGCAACCCCGCCCCTTGCTCTTCGGGCACGAACCCCAGCCACAGGCTGTAGCTTTCCGCATCCCCCTGCAGGAATTCCGCCGTGAGGATCAGGACGACATACGCAGGATCCAGAATGTTCACCGTCTCCCGCACCCGCACCCGCGCCAGCAAGCGGCTTTTGCCGGCGAACCAGGGCGCGCGGACAAAGTGATCTTCCAGAAAGGCCGGCGCACGACCGTCCGCTCCCCCCCACGACTTCACCAGTGCGGGAAGATCATCCCACTCTCCGGCATCAGGCAAATGGCGGTCCAGTCCCGCATCTTCCACATGCTTGCGCAACAGAAGCCAGAGGCATTCATGGCCTCCCAGCATGATGGGCCACAATCCCGCATCGACCTGGGGGAACCGGTTGCCGCCGGTGAGCTCCACCGGCTCGACGCCCTTGTAGGCTTCCAGATCGAGTTGCGCGGTCTGCGGATACTGTGAAAGGTTGGCGATGACGAGGATGGCCTCGTTTTCGCTTTCGCGGACGAAGACCAGCATCCTGCCGTTGTCGGGTTCCAGAAAGCGGATGCTTCCCCGCCCGAACACCGGGTGAGCCTGCCGCAACCGGATGCGCCGGCGCATCCACCACAAGAGGGAGGAGGGGTTGGATTCCTGCGCTTCCACATTGACGGCTTCGTAATGATGCTCGGAATCGGCGATGACGGGGAGGTATAACCGCTGGGCGGGAGCGCGGCTGAAACCGGCGTTCCTGTCCGCGCTCCATTGCATCGGCGTCCGGACTCCGTCACGGTCACCCAGATAAATGTTGTCTCCCATTCCGATCTCATCGCCGTAGTAGATGACGGGCGTGCCGGGCAGGGACAGCAGCAGGGTGTTCAAAAGCTCGATCTTGCGACGGTTGTTGCCCAACAGGGGGGCGAGCCGGCGGCGGATTCCCAGGTTGATCCGGGCCCGACGGTCCTTCGCGAACATCCGGTACATGTAGTCCCGTTCTTCGTCCGTGACCATTTCCAGCGTCAGTTCGTCATGATTCCGCAGGAAGACGGCCCACTGGCAGTTCTCCGGAATCGCAGGAGTCTGATCCAGGATGTCCACGACCGGAAAACGATCCTCTGTCTCGACGGCCATGTAAAGCCGTGTCATCAAGGGAAAGTGGAAGGCCATGTTGCACGAATCGCCCTGGCCGAAATAGGCGGCGGCATCCTCCGGCCACTGGTTGGCTTCGGCAAGCAGCAGGCGGTGGTCGTATTTCGCGTGCACGTGGGCCGCAAGCTTGCGCAGAAACGCATGCGTTTCCGGAAGGTTCTCGCAGGAGGTGCCTTCCCGTTCGTACAGATAGGGAATGGCATCCAGACGGACACCGTCGACACCCATGTCGAGCCAGTAATCCAGAATCTCGAACACGGCGTCGTGCACGGCGGGGTTGTCGAAATTCAGGTCCGGCTGGTGGTGGTAGAAACGGTGCCAGTAATGCGCCTTCGCCACCGGATCCCAGGTCCAGTTGGATGGTTCATAGTCCTTGAAGATGATCCGTGTCTGCGCGTATTTCTCCTTGGTGTGGCTCCAGACGTAAAAGTCCCGCTCGGGACTCCCGGCGGGGGCGCGGCGTGCCCGCTCAAACCACGGATGCTTGTCCGACGTATGGTTGATGACCACTTCGGTGATGACGTGAATCCCGCGGGCATGCGCCTCGTCGAGAAACGTGCGGAAGTCCGAGAGCGTTCCGTAAGACGGATTCACGGAGCGATAGTCCGAGATGTCGTACCCGTCATCGCGCAGCGGACTCGGATAGAAGGGCAGCAACCAGATCGTATCCACACCCAGATCGCGGATGTAATCGAGCTTGGCGATCAGTCCGGGAAAGTCCCCCATCCCGTCGCCATCCGAGTCGTGATAACTCTTGATGTGCGCCTCGTAAATCACGGCGTCCTTGTACCACAAGGGTTTGCGTGCAAAGAAACGCATTACTCCCCCTCACGTCCTGCGGAAGACCCGGAAGCGGCGTACGTCCCCGACGTCGGAGGACGTGCTCCCCCGGCGGCTTCGGCCCCTTCGTCGGCACGCACCACCCGGTAATGCGGAGACAACAGGTCGATGCCGGCCTCGGTGAAACAGTCCTGGATGTTCTGGTGCAGATCCGAATACATGAATAACATGCGGGCAGGCTCGGGAGTATACAGATTGATCTCGTACTCTACATAAAAATCGTTCAGGGCTTTCTGAAGGACAAAGGGTTCGGGAGTCGCCGCGACTCCCTGAGTGCGCCGGGCTGCGTCGATCAACAGGGCATGCACCGTGCGCCAGGGCACGTCATATCCCATGGACACTTTCGCGTGCAGCAGCAATCCCTTGCCCTGCGCCGCGACCGTGTAGTTGATCGTGTTGCCGGCCAGCAAGGCCGAATTCGGCAAGGTCACGGTCTCGCCATGGAACGTCTTGATGCGCGTGACCAGCAGGGTTTTTTCGGTCACGTCCCCGATCACGTCGCCGACCTGGATCCGGTCCCCCAGGCTGAAAGAACGCATGTACGTGATCACGAGGCCTGCCACGATATTGGAAAACGCCGCGGAAGAGCCCAAAGACACCAGGATCCCCAAAAACACGGATACGCCCTTGAATGCCACGGAATCGCTCCCTGGCAAGTGAGGAAAGATCAGGACCAGGGCGAACGCGTAGGTCACGAAACGCACGATGTTCAGGGTTGGGCGCCCCCAATCCGGATAAAACCCGGGCACAACCAGATTCCCCGACTCGATTTCGATGGTCAGCCTTTTCAGGATTCGCAGGAACAGATGCGCGAACAGCAGGACCACCAGAATGTGAAACAGGCTGGGAATGAACTCGATGAAACCGTGCAAGGCCGCCCGGATCGGCCTCCACGTCCAGCTCAGAAGAACCGCGGCCCACTCACGCGTCCAGGGAAAAATCGAGAACAGCAGCAGCAATGCGGCATACCCCACCACCACATGCGCGACCGTCACGAGCACCTTGAACAACCAGACCAGAATGTCGTGGGAACGTTGCGGTGTCAGCAGGGTCACGCTCTGTATCCGCAGGACCGGGAGCCGTCCCGAAGACGTATATCGGGCCAGCATCACCCGGATGCGGCGTGCCAGGCGGAACACGAGCAATTCCACCACCACGATCAGGATCAGGATCCCGATCACACCACCCGCCCGCATGATCAAGTCCCAGAGTTCGGCATCCGCCTTGGTTCCGTCAAAGGTGCGGCGCACGTTCTCGTGCCACCCCGCCGCCACAGAGTCCGTCCGCAAACCCGGCGCAGCGTCCGCGGCGGTGGCGCGAATGAGGTGCCGGGCGCCATAAACGAGGTCATGCCCGTCTTCGACCTGCACGACCTGAAGGGATTCGGGGACGAATCCCCGGATGTAGGTGTCCGCCAGAAGGTCCATCACCCTCTGAGTCACCACGGCCGCACGCTCCCGCGCCGAAAAATGGCCAACCCCCACCTGCAACAGAAAGAGGGTATCCTCTCCCAGCAGAACCGGATAGCGTGGCGGTGGTTCCTGTTGTGAGGTTGCGCCCGTGTCGGGCCGGACCGGATCCAGGGGTTGCGCCCCGATCGCGGTGGCCAGAAACGCGCAAAGTATAAGGGACAGCGGGACGGCATGGCGAAGTGGGCGCATGTCCTCAAACTAACCATAACCAGTCCTTTACGCCCGGCATGACGAGCGTAAACGCGTTTCTGGACGACCGCGCCCCGCAGCTGCCGAAGGCCTCCGCCCGCCACCCCTCCCTTCCCGCCTCGCCCCTTCGCCGCCTCCCTGTTGCGTCCCAACCCGGGATTCTTATTATTTCCCCTCCCCCACCCCGCTCGAGGTTTTCATGTCCGGCCACTCAAAATGGGCGACCACCAAACGCAAAAAGGCTCGTATCGACCAGGCCCGCGCCAAGGTCTTCAACCGCATCATTCGTGAACTGACCGTCGCCGCCCGGGCAGGCGGGTCCGATCCCGACGCCAACCCCCGCCTGCGCGCCGCCATCCTGAAGGCCAAGGCGGCCAACATGCCCCAGAAAAACATCGAAACCAACATCGCCAAGGGCGCCGGTGAGCTGGAAGGTGTGACCTATCTTGAAATCACCTATGAAGGTTATGGGCCCGGCGGCACGGCCATCCTCGTGGACACGGTGACGGACAACCGTGTCCGTACGGTGGCGGACGTCCGTCACGCCTTCAGCAAGCACGGCGGCAACATGGGTGAAGAAGGTGCCGTGGCCTGGATGTTCAAAACCCGGGGCATCATCACGCTTCCCAAGGACAAGATCGGGGAAGACGACCTGTTTGAGTTCGTCACGGAAAACGGGGCCGAGGACTTCGACGCGACGGGGGACGAATACGAAATCCGGGTGGAACCGAACCGCTACCACGGCCTTGTCGACGCCCTGACGAAAAAGGGACTGGAGCCTTCCAGCTCGGAACTCGTCAAGATGGCCGACAACATGATCAAGGTGACCGGTCCCGACGCCGCCCGCGCGATGGCGCTTCTGGAAATGCTCGATGATCTCGATGACGTCCAGAACGTGCACACCAACGCCGAGTTCGATCCGGAGGAGATCGATAACCTGTAACGGAAAGCGCCGCGTCTTTGGGCACTTGTCCGGAAAATCCAAGGCGTTAGTTTTCCTCCCGAGATGTCGACACCTGAACTGGCATGCGGAAGGACACCGTGACCGCCCTGCGGGGCCTGGAAGCCCGTATCTTTTCCGCAGCCTCGCACCGTACACGCGCGCCTCACGGAAGGCGGCATCCATGATTGTGCTGGGAGTCGATCCCGGCACCGCCGTGACCGGTTACGCGTTTCTGGAAGATCGCGCGGGCCGCATCGCCGTACTGGAATACGGCGTTGTCCGCAGCCGTTCCTCCGATCCGCTCCCGCGTCGCCTTGAAAAAATCCATCGCGAGCTCGGAACCCTGATCGACACCTATGCGCCGGAAGTGTTGGCGCTGGAATCCATTTTCCTCGCGAAATTCCCGCAGTCGGCGCTGATCCTCGGGCACGCGCGCGGGGCCATCATGGTCGCGGCGCAAGCGCGCGGGATCCGGGTGGAAGAGTATGCTCCCCGACTCGTGAAAAAGGCGGCCGTGGGCCGGGGCGGGGCCTCCAAGGAACAGGTGGCCACGCTCATGCAATCCCACCTCATGTTGCGCGACCTCCCCAGGCCGGCCGACGCCGCCGACGCCCTCGCCATCGCATTTTGCCATCTTTTGCACTCCAGGTCAGCCAGGAGAACGTTGTGATCGAGTTTCTGCGCGGCAAACTGTCCGCCAAAACGGCCACCCGCCTTGTCATCGAGATCGGCGGCGGTGTCGGTTTCGGCGTCGACGTCTCCCTCCGCACCGCGGAACGCGTCGGCCACCCGGGCGACTCCGTGGAAATCCTCACCTACCTCCATGTCCGGGAGGAAGCGCTGGACCTCTACGGGTTCAGCGACGCCGCCGAACGCGCGCTCTTCCTCAAGCTGCTCGGCGTCTCCGGCGTCGGCCCCAAGCTCGCGCTGCGCATTCTCTCCGCGGTGAGTCCGCAAAAGCTGGCCGACATGATTCTGCACGGCGACGTCCGCGCGCTCACAGCCCTGAAGGGAGTGGGCAAAAAAACCGCGGAGGTCCTCATTGCCTCGCTGCGATCGGGACTCTCCAAACTCGACCTCCCGCAAAGCGAAACCGGCAGCGCAGAGACCAGCGACGAGGGGACAACGTTCCGCGACGCCGTGCTCGCCCTCGTCTCCCTGGGGGTCAAGGACACGGCGGCGCAGGAGGCCGTGCGCAAGGCGTCGAAGAAACTGGGCGGAGATGCGGGCACGAGCGCGTTGATCGCGCAGGCGCTGCAGGAGGCGTAGAGGCAAATAATTATTTGCCCCTACGCCTCCCCGGTGCGTCCGGCCATGACTGTATGCGCGACTCGCCGGGTCGCCCTTACTACCTTAGGACATCATGGCCGAACGCATCATCGCCCCGCAACAACTCGGTGACGATCCTGAAGGCGACCTCAGCCTTCGCCCCGCCACGTTGTCCGATTTCACCGGTCAGGAAAAGTTGAAGGACAGCCTTTCCATCTTCCTGCAGGCCGCGAGGCAGCGTCAGGAGCCCATCGACCACATCCTGCTCGCAGGTCCTCCGGGCCTCGGCAAAACCACGCTCGCGCACATCGTCGCACGCGAGATGGGCGCCAACCTGAAGATCACGTCGGGTCCCGCCCTTTCCAAACCTTCCGAGCTTGCGGGCCTGCTCACCAACCTCGACACGCACGACGTGCTGTTCATCGATGAAATCCATCGCCTCAACCGGGTCATCGAGGAGTTCCTCTACCCCGCGATGGAGGATTTCAAGATCGACATCCTGCTCGAGCCCGGCCCGGCCGCGAAAAGCATCAACCTGCCCCTCAAGAAATTCACGTTGATCGGAGCGACGACACGCACCGGCATGCTGACGTCTCCCTTGCGTGACCGCTTCGGCCTGAGCTTTCGTCTCGAGATGTACACCGAGGATGAAATGAAACGCATCCTCACGCGTTCGGCGAAGATTCTGGGGGTTGATCTGTCGGCCTCCGGGTGCGATCTGCTGGCCTCACGGTGCCGCGGCACCCCGCGCATCGGCAACCGCGTGCTGCGCCGCTGCCGCGACGTGGCGCAGGTCAAGGGGCAGAAGGTGATCGACGAAGCCACCGCCGAGCGCACCCTGCAGATGCTGGGCATTGATGCGCTCGGCCTCGACGACATGGACCGCACCATCCTGCAGACGATCATCACCAAGTTCGAAGGTGGCCCGGTGGGGCTTTCAACGCTGGGGGCCTCGATCGGCGAGGAAGAGCAGACGGTGGAGGAGGTGTACGAGCCTTATCTGCTGCAGATCGGGTTTCTCAAGCGGACGCCGCGCGGCCGCGTCGCCACGGCGAACGCATACCGGCACCTGGGGCTGACACCTCCGGCGGTGAACGCGGATCAGGTGGGGTTGTTGTAGCGCGTGCCGTGTGCCCGCTTGGCCTTCACCACCATCTTCTCCAGCTCCTGCAAAAACACCCCGCGGTCTTTCTTCGAGAACGGCGGCGGGCCGCCGCGGACCTCGCCCATCGCCCGCAGGTCCGCCATCAGTTCGCGTGTCACCGTCGCCGTGCCGATGTTGTCCTCCGTGAACGGCTTGCCTGTCGGACTCAACACGAACGCGCCCGTGCCCGAGCCCACGTCGATGCAGCGCCCGGCCAGAAGGATGTCCGAGGTGATGACGATGTCGCCCGCTTTCGCGCGCTCCGCGATCCAGTCGTCGGCGGCATCGAACGCCTGCCCCACGACCTCGAGGCGGACGTGCGTCCCCTCCGGTCCCTGCGGCATGCGCATCGGCGCGTTCGCCACCACGATCACCGGCACGGCGTGCCGCGCCGCCACCCGGTAGACTTCCTCTTTCACCGGGCAGGCATCCGCATCCACGTAGATCGTCGTCATGCCCGGTGGCCTCCTACCACCCCCGCTTCCTCTGAAGCGGGCTCACCCCCGTCATCCCTTCCTGCCCGTCAAGCCGCGAACGGATCACATCGAACCACTCCTCCACGTCCTCGCGCAGCACGTCGACGCACAGGCCGTCGGGCCGTATTTGCGCGGTCATGTCCTTCCAGTCCACACGCGCGAAGTTCGCGCGGACGTACTCGTCGTGCGCCTTGATGAAATCGCGCCAGCGGTCGGGAACGATGTTGAACAGGGTGGGCGCCAGGTCGATGTCCATGCGGGCCGATTTGCGGCGCAGGTTGAAGCGGCAGGAAACCGTCCCGATCGACAAGTCGAGGGTCGTCGTGTACTCGTTGGCCGCCGTACACTGCTTGCGAAGCGATTCGTAGGTCGGCCCGGCAGGGTTCGAGCGGGGCATCGGGATCTCCTGAAACAACCCACGGGAGCACCCCGGGAATAACCCGAAGGTAATTTTTCGCGGATTCGCACTGTAAAATTTTACGCATGCCCCGGAATGAAGCTATAATAGGCCGGCAACAGCCCTCTGATTGAACCGTATTCACGGCTCGCCCCGTTCGAGCCCCGGAGCACCGTATGAAGCGAACTGCAGTACTCGGCACCCTCGCTTTCGCCTTACTCCTCACCGGCTGCGCCAGCACCGTGTTCGAGGCGCGCGCCGACCTCGCCGGAGACTTCCACCGGCACAGTGAACTCCACCCGACGGACAAAACCCCCCGTCTGTATATCGAGAACGCTCCCGAGGATTTCGCCCTGGGCGAGGACGGTATCGTGCGATTCGACCAGTCCAAGTACGAATATCTCGGCAAGATCTACGTGCGCCGCAACTTCGACCGCTGGCGGATCGGCTTCGTGAGCTTCAACGAGGAATGGCGCCGCTACTACTGCCCGCCGGCGATGACCTTGACGTACGCGTCCGGGTTTCTCCTGGGACTCACTCCCCTGCCTTACCCGTGCTTTTACGAAATCTCCAACGCGGCCAAGCGCCTGGAAGAACGCAAGCGCAATCTGGCCTACGCGGCGCTTGAACGCGGCATGTGGATCGGCGCGACCCACATCATCTACGCCACATATACCGGCATCGAATATCCGCAGGGAGAAGGCCAGATCAAGCAAATCGACAATGGGGGCGCGGTCACCGCCATCGCTTCCGAATCACACCATCCTTACATGGGCATGGTGGCGCACGCCTTCAAGAGGAAGTAAGCACCCACCGGCCCTTACCTCCCTCCCCGCGTTCCGGGCAACACAAAAACAAAAAAGGCGGTTCCGCAGGGAGCCGCCTTTTTTCATCCACTTTTCATCCTCTTTTCATCCTGTTTCATTGCGGCGACCTGATGTTTTCACCGGGTGGTGGCACCGGTCGCCGAACCTCAAACCGCACGACCGGAGCCGCCACCCGGCTCCGGCTCGGCGCCCCTACTTGTTGGGCTGAGGGGTCATGCGCAGGTACGGCTTCACCACCTTGTAACCCTTCGGAAAGCGGGTCTTCAGGTCTTCGGGATCCTGCAGCGCCGGCGCGATCACCACATCATCGCCATCCTTCCAGTTCACCGGCGTTGCCACCTTGTAGCCGTCGGTGAGCTGCAGGGAGTCGATCACGCGCAGGATCTCGTCGAAGTTGCGGCCGGTCGAAGCCGGATAGGTGATCATCGCCCGGATCTTTTTGTTCGGGTCGATGATGAAGACCGAACGCACCGTGAACTTGTCGTTGGCCTCCGGATGGAACATGTCGTACAGCGTCGCCACGGACTTGTCCTCATCGGCGAGGATGGGATAATCCACCGTGCAGCTTTGGGTTTCGTTGATGTCCGGAATCCAGCCTTCGTGCGATTTGACGCTGTCAACCGAGAGCGCGATCACCTTGACGCCGCGCTTCTTCCATTCGGGCGCCAGCCTGGCGGTGACGCCCAGCTCCGTGGTGCAGACGGGAGTGAAGTCGGCAGGGTGGGAAAACAGCACCGCCCAGCTTCCTTCGATGTACTTGTGGAAGTTGATCGGACCCATGCTGGAGTCCTGGGTGAAGTCGGGGGCGGTCGAACCGATATGCAAGCTCATGATCATCTCCTTCATTACGCTGTTACTCTGAAATCGCGGTTCCCACAAACTACTAAACGCCTTGAGAGGGGGGAGGGAACGCAGGCCCGCCTGTGCGGGGCCTGCGGGCGGAGAGGCCCGGCCGGGGCCCCCGGGTCAAGTCGTCAGGGGAAGGATTCACGGGGGCAGATGCCCGCAGATTCCCCTTAAAGCCCGAAAAACACGAGTCAGGGCCTTATTTCCCGGACTTTCGTGTAACGGTTCCTGACGTCGCTGGATCGGGTGAAGTCGTCTTGTATAGTGCTTTTGTCGGTCTCCCGCCCTTGTTGAGGCTGGTACCGGGATACACGTCATCAACTGCCAGGAGGAAACACATGAGCGACCACATTCACAACACCGAACCAACCGACGGCTGGGGCACGGTCAACCAGTCGATCGTCATCGCCCGCCCCGCGCGGGAACTGTACGAGATCTGGCGCGACCTGGAATCGCTTCCGCGCATTCTCACCCACGTCAAGGTTGTCCGCGAAACGTCCCCCACCCATTCTCATTGGGTCGTCGAAGGGCCGCTGGGAACGGATGTCGAATGGGACAGCATGCTGGTGCAGGACCTGCCGGGCAAGCGCATCAGCTGGCACTCCACCGGTGACTCCGAAGTCGACAACGAAGGCTCCGTGGAGTTCAACGAAGAGCCAGGCACCGGCTACACCCGCGTGGACGTGCGGATCGCCTACCGTCCGCCGGCAGGCGCGCTCGGCAAAACCGTGGCGGCCCTGTTCGGCAAAAACCCCGACACCCAGGTGAAGGACGATCTGGAGCACTTCAAGGAAGCCGTGGAAACCGACACCTTCGTGCGCTCCACCACCCGCCTGTAAGGCGGTTCGGGCTCCTTTACAGCCCTTCGGTCGCGTCATGCGACCGAAGGAAGCTGTACAACTCCTCTTCGGTCATCAACACTTCCCGCGGCTTGGAGCCGCGTTCACGCCCCACGATGCCGGCGCGCTCAAGCTGGTCGACGATGCGGCCCGCCTTGGCGTAGCCGATGCCGAGCCGACGCTGCAGCAAGGAGACGGACGCCTGCTTGAGCTGCACCACGAGCTCGGCCGCGTCCACGAACTTTTCGTCGCGCTCCTGGTCTTCTCCCGGGCCTCCCCCTCCTTCTTCGTCCACGTTGAACGTCCGCACCTTCGGGAAGTTCACGTTCTGTGACGCACACGCCTCCGCGATGGTCTCGCACTGCGCGTCATCGATGAAACAGCCGTGCAGGCGCTCGGGCTCGGGCGACTCGATGGGCCTGAACAGCATGTCGCCGCGGCCCAGCAGTTTCTCGGCGCCCTGACGGTCAAGAATGGTGCGCGCGTCGATCCCGCTTGCCACCTGGAAGGCGATGCGTGTGGGCAAGTTCGCCTTGATGGTGCCGGTGATGACGTTGGTCGAGGGACGTTGGGTCGCGAGGATGAGGTGAATGCCCACCGCGCGCGCCTTCTGGGCGATCCGGGCGATGTTGGTTTCCACTTCCTTGCCCGCCACCATCATCAGGTCGGCGAGCTCGTCGATGATGATGACGACGTAGGGCATCTCTTCGCCCGAAGGACGCGGCACGTCCTCTTCATCCGTGGCGCCCGTGGCGTCCGCAGCGGCGCCATCGACGTCAGCGTCGTCCGTATAGCGGACGATCACACCGTCTCCGAACTCCTCGACCTGATGGTAGACGTGATCCTCGCGGATCAGGCCCGCGCGCACCTTCTCGTTGAATCCCTTGATGTTGCGGACACCGCTTTTGGCGAGCTTCTCGTAGCGCTCATCCATCTTCAGCGTGGCCCACTTGAGCGCCTGCACGGCCGTTTCGGGGTGCGTGATCACGTCTCCCAGAAGATGCGGGATCCGCTCGTACGGCTTGAGCTCCACCACCTTCGGGTCGATCAGGATCATGCGCAGCTTCTCGGGAGACTTGCTCGCCAGCAGCGATGCCATGATGCTGTTGATGCACACCGATTTGCCCGAACCCGTCTGACCCGCGATCAGGAGGTGAGGCGCGCGCGTGAGATCCGCCACGTAGGGATCGCCCGAAATGGTCTTTCCCAGCGCGACCTTGAGGGTGTCATCCTCGCGCGGGAACTTGTCGGAGGTGAGGATCTCCTTGATGTAGACGATCTGCGCCTTGCGGTTGGGAACCTCGACCCCCACCAGGGACTTTCCGGGAATGGGCGCGAGGATGCGGATGCTTTTGGCCCGCAAGGCCAGCGCGAGGTCATCGGCGAGTCCGCTGATGCGGTTCACCTTTTCGCCCGGCGCCAGCTCGACTTCATAACGCGTGATCACGGGACCGGGGTGAATCCCCGTCACCTTGCCGCGCACCTTGAAGTTGTTGAGCTGGGCCTCAAGCAACTGTTTTTGCTCGAGCAGTTCCTCCTCGGTGAATTCCAGAGGCTGCTCCGGCGGCGGCGGGAAAATGGCGTCGAGATCGGGAAGTTCGTACTCGTCGTACGCCACCGACGGCGTCAGGGTGCCGTCGTCGCCGACGCTGCCCGGGCCTTCGCCCCCGGCCTCGTCCCACGGTGCGTGATTCGCAAACGCCTTCCCTCCGGCCTTGTCCGCCTTCCGGCCGCGGCCGTGGCCGCGCGCGGCGCGTGCAGGACCCGGCGTCGCGTCATACGCGTCGTCGTCAAAGCCCGTTTCGTCGTCGCCGTCGAACGCGCCGTCCGCTTCGGGAACGGGAGTCGACGGCAGATTCGGAGCACGGCCGCGCCCGAGCAGGCCGCCGATCTCGGTGCTGCGCGCCTTTTCCTCCCAGTCGTTCAGCTCCGTCACGCGCTGACGTTCCTGCTCGAGGTCGCGCAGCTTGCGGATCGTGAGCGGATCGAGCCCTTCCAGGCTCCCGCGCTCCAGCAGCGCGGTCAGTTTGGCCTTCTCTTCCTCGGGCGTGTCCGCGGCCGTGGGAATCAGGTCTTCATTCACGAGGGCCGACGTGGCGCGCGCGGCGCGTCCCCGCGTGCGCCGGCGACGCGGATCCTCGTCGTCTCCACCCTCGTCGCCGAGCCTGTCGGGCGCAGGCGCCCGCTCGGCGCTGCGCCAGCCTTCGGCCACCGTACGCCCCAGCACACCCGCGGCGTGCGCGCCGCGCTTCACCCACGCCGACACGCTGATCTGAAAGGCCCACACCACCAGAATCACGATCAACAGGATCGTCAGCAGATACGGACCCGCCTGCGACGCCGTGCCGAACACGGGCACGTAGATCTGCTGCGACAGGAAGTTCCCCAGCCAGCCGCCCGACCACGGATAGTCGACGAAGGGCGCGGCGGGATTGAGATTGCGGATGCTGAGCAACAGCCCGAGGAAAAGGCCGACCGCACCCGCGAGGGACGCCTGCTTCCACAGCGGGACCCTGAAGACGATCTGCGCGCCGACGAGCACCAGCGCCGCCAGGTGGAACAGCACCGGCAACTTGCCCAGCGCGTTGTTCAGTACGCCCGCCCACCAGGACCCGACATACGGCCCCAGCACGTTCAGGCCCGGCTGCACCTGTTCGGAGATCAACGCGATGAGCGTGACCAGCACGACGGCCAGCAGGATCAGGCCGGGAATCTCGCGGCGGGCCCCCGGGATGCCTCCCTGTTCCGCCGTCTTGCCGCGCGCACGCGACCGGGGTTTGGCCTTGCCTCCTTTGGCCGTACGCGCCGCCAGACGTTGACCGGGCGCGGCCTTGCCGTTTTTCCCCCTTTTATCTCCCCTGTCGCGGCGGAACACGGTCACGGGCTAAACCTTTGTCCGTTTGTAAAAGGTGCGCGGCACCGCCTTGCCCGGCTTGCGGACCCCGCGGATCTCCACCTCGAGGGCGGTGCCCTTGGCGGCCGCATCCTCCGTGACGCGCGCCAGCGCAATGCCCTTGCCCAAGGTGGGCGCGAGCGTGCCCGAGGTCACCGTGCCCACCGCGACACCATCGCGGTACACCGTACACCCCTCACGCGGAATCGCGAGATCGTCCATGACAATGCCCGTCATGCGGCGGTCGACTCCCGCGTCGCGCAGGGCCAGCAAGGCCTCACGGCCCAGGAAGTCCCCCTTGGTGTCACTGTCGAGGGCCGTGATCCATCCCAGGCCCGCTTCCAGCGGATGCACGTCTTCGGACAACTCGTGTCCGTACAACGACAGGCCGGCTTCCAGACGCAAGGTATCGCGCGCGGCCAGTCCCACGGGCAGGATGCCGTGCGGTTCGCCGGCGGCCAGCAGGATCTTCCACAACATTTCGGCCTTGTCGGCCTCGGGGTAAAACTCGAAGCCGTCCTCGCCGGTGTATCCCGTGCGGCCCACGCGTACGGGGATGCCGCACACCACGAAGCGGCCGCACTGAAACGCCTTCATCGACCCGTCGAACGACGGCACCAGCGACCGGAAGATCGCCTCGGACGCGGGCCCCTGCAGGGAGAGGATGGCCAGCGACTCGCTGACGTTTTCCATCTCGCAATCGGCTTCCCACTTTTTGTGATGATCCGCGCACCAGTTCCAGTCCTTGGTCACGTTGGCCGCGTTCACCACGACCATGTATTCCGTGGGCGCGAAGCGGTACACGAGGATGTCGTCGATGACGCCGCCTTCGCGGTTGCAAAACGCGGAGTACTGCACGTCTCCCGGTGCGAGCTTCGACACGTCGTTGATGGTCATCCGCTGAAGGTAGGCCAGCGCGCCCGGCCCCTTGAGCGTGAAGTTTCCCATGTGTGACACGTCGAACAAGCCCGCGCGCGTGCGGACGGCCTCATGTTCCTGACGGATCCCGGAGTACTGGATGGGCATGGAAAAGCCCGCGAACGGGGCCATTTTCGCGCCCTGGGCCGCATGCCAGGCATGCAGCGGAGTTTGTTTGAGTTCGGAAGTATTCACGCGCGGGGAATATAGCATTGAGCCCCGGGTTGATTTTCACGGGGTACCCTCGTTTCTTAAAACATGAAACCGCCGCGCGGAAGCGCCCCCGGAGACGATCCCTGCGGGAGTAGGGACGGGGGTGGGAGGCCGGCCGCGTGCCTGTTTTCCGACGAAAGTGGAGCAAGCGGCGCGGCGGAAGGGCGCGAAAGGCCGCGGGCCCGAACGGGGAGCGGGCGGCGCATCGGGGAAATCGGGAAGGACCGGGAAGATCACCGGGGAGGACTATCCTCCGGAAGGAGAACGACCATGCCAACACGCAGCCCTTCACGCAGCCCTTCACGCCGCCAACCGGGCC
The DNA here is from genome assembly GCA_964416695.1 of uncultured Bifidobacterium sp. Classification (GTDB taxonomy): domain Bacteria; phylum Fibrobacterota; class Fibrobacteria; order UBA11236; family UBA11236; genus UBA11236. The sequence goes on along the minus strand of CAYQFG010000026.1, from coordinate 4,392 downwards.
GCCGCGGCCGCACAAGGAAAGTCGCGGGCATCCTGCTCATCGTCGTGCTCGTGGCAGTGATCGCGGCGCACCTGCTGTTGCCCTCCGTCATCCTCCGCATCGTGAACCGTGAACTGGCCGACATCCCCGGATACCATGCGCACATCGAGGATCTCGACATCAGCTTGCTGCGCGGAGCCTATACGCTGGACGACCTCCGCTTCCGCAAGGTGGAAGGCGACGATACCCTGCCCGTCTTTTCGGCGCGCCATGTCGACTTTTCCGTGGAATGGGGGGCGCTGTTCCGCGGCAAGGTGGTGGGCGAGATCACCCTGACCGCGCCGCGCCTCACGATCTTTCCGGCCCCCGCGGCGCCCCCCGACGATACCGCGTCATTCGCGTTTTCCGACCTGCAGGAAACCCTCCGGAACCTCTTTCCCTTCACCATCAACCGTTTCGAAATCAAGGACGGCGCCCTGCACTTCAAGGATCCCGCGCGCACGCCGCCGGTGGACATCCGGCTCGACGACATCGACGCCGTCGCGCGGGGCCTGACCAACGCCCAGCAAGGCGCTGACCGGGACGCCTCCGCGCCGGAGCAAGGCACCCGGGTGGAGGAGGACAAGGAGGACAGCACGCACGACACCGCCGCCGCGCCCCGCGAGGGAGCGCGCAAGCGCGACGCCTTGCCCGCCACCTTCCGTCTGACCGCGCGGGCCATGGACCACGCCCCGCTTGTCATCAACCTCGCGCTGGCCCCGCTCGCGGAGTCCCCCACCTTCGACCTGGACGCGGAGTTGACGTCCCTCGACCTCACCACGCTCAACTCGTTCTTCCGCGCCTACGCCGGCGTGGATGTCGAGCGGGGCACATTCAGCGTCTACACGGAAGTCGCGGCCGCCGACGGGCGTTTCGCCGGCTACGTCAAACCCCTGACGCGTGACATCAAGGTGCTCGACCTGGACACGGATGAAGGCAACCTGATCAGCATAGCCTGGGAAGCCCTGGTGGCCGGCGCCGCGAAGCTGCTGGAGAATCCTCCCGAAGTGCAAGTCGGCACCAAAATCCCGTTCCGCGGCACGTTCTCCGATCCTGAACCGGAAATCTGGAGCACCATCGCCTACCTGCTGCGCAATGCCTTCATCCGGGCCCTGCAGCCCGGCCTGGAGAACTCCATCCAGCTGGAAGGAGGCCCCACGCTGGAAGAGCAAAAGACGCAGGAGGACAAGGAAGCCGAACAGTCCTGACCGCCCCGCGCCGCGCGGGTCGTACCAGGGAAGGCTTACAGCACGGCCAGCACGATGGAGGCCAGCATCAGGATCGCTCCGAACAGCCGGCCGGGCAACAGGCGACGGGTTTCACGGTTCACCGCTTCGGGAGCCGCCAGCAACCGGCCGAACACCAGCGGCAGCGCCGCGCCCCACAGCACGCGCGAATTGAACAGGATGTTCACCCACGCCGCCCGTCCCGTGTGCGCGATCACCCACACGATCGTGAAGGTGATCACCGCCATGGACAACGAGCCCGCCAGCAGGAATCCCCATGCGCGGCCGGAATAGCGGAAGCGGGCGGCGCGGCCGGGCATGAAGTACAACCCGAGGGACAGCACCGCCTGGAACGTGAACGTCCACACGCCGAAACGCAGGAAATCCTCCGCGCCGCCCCACGCCTGCACGCCGGTGTCCAGGGCCGCGAATCCGGCCGCCGCGGTGAGGGCCAGCACGATGGTGACCCGGTGCCGTCGTGCCTCCCGGGCCCCCGGAGGGTGCTCACGCATGAAGTAGAGGGCCGCCGGCACCAGCACCGCGGCGGCCCAGATCGTCCACCCCGCCGGTTGTCCCAGGAACACCAGGGCGAACAGGGAGATCAACAGGATCTTGACGCCCTGGACGGGGATCGCCACGGACAAATCCCCCTTCGCCAGCGACAGGTAACTCGCGATCTGGCCCGCGAAGAAGAACACGCCGCACGCCAGCGCCAGCGGAGGCACCGTCCCCGCGAACCCCCGCACACCTCCCGATGTCGACGCGGGGGCGCTCCCGGTAGCGCCGGCGTGCCCGTCCCCCCCCATGACCAGCGCCATCAGGACGAACGGAATCGCGGCTCCCACCCCCGAAATCATCAGCGCTCCCCAAGGGTCGCGCGAGGTTTCCATACCGCGTTTCAGCAGCCAGGCCACCACCGGAAACGCGAGTCCGCACAGCAGCGGAAGGCCGAGCCACAAGGTCATGCTGTCTTGCAAACTAGCAGGACGGCCTGCGCGAAACCCCCATTCCGGCGTCATATCGCCCTTCGGGGATCGTCACCGGAATCCCGCTGAACCCCGGGCGGGAACCTTCGCAGGCCGTCCCGGGCCGTGACCGGGAGCCCGCCCCGTGACGGCCGCGCCGACCGGACCGCCACAATCGGTTCCCGTGAATCAGCTGCCGTTCCCTGAATCAGCTACCGAATCAGCTACCTTTAGGGGGATGTCTCCCGTCCCCTTCTCCGGTGTCGTTTTGCTGGGCCACGGCAGCCGTGAACCCGGCACCGAAGCCGAAATCCGGGAACTGTGCGCCACCCTCGGTGCCGACCGCCCCGACCTGCGGTTCCGGCATGCGTTCCTCAACCAGGAGCCGCGCCTGGAGACCGCCGTGGACGCGCTGGTGGAGACCGGCTGTACGCACCTCACGATCCTCCCCCTTCTCGTTTTCATCGGGCGTCACATGATCGATGACGTTCCGGAGGCGCTGGAGCGCTTGCGCACGCGCCATGCCGCCGTCACCTTCCGGCTGGAACCCTACCTGTTCCGGCTGCCCGGTTTTTCCGGCCTGATCGCCCAGACCTTGAACCGGACGGAATCCTCTCCGTCCCAGGAACGTCCCACATGACCCGTTTTCAGTTCAAACCCGATTCCGCCAAAAAACAGAAACGCGCCGAAAAGCGCGTGAAGGACCGCGAGCAAAGCGGCCATGACGACCGGTTTCCTCATGAGCGGCCGGGAGCCACGCGCACACGCGAGAGCGCACGCGGGACCACGGGCGGGATCAAGGGACGGGGGGGGAGCGCGGGGGCTTCCGCGACGGGGGCTCCTGCGGGTCGGGAGGGCATGGGGGCCCGGGGCGGGAGTCGTCCCGGAAAAACGCGCGATGAATTTTCGGCCCTGATCCGCGATACGGCCCACGAAATGGGCGTGTCGGCGCAGCTCGACCCCGAACCGGCGCCGCTGGCGCTGCTTGACTACAAAACCGAGCTGGATCTCAAGAACGCGTCGATCCGCCGATGGTGGACCCATCACGCGATTCCGGACAAGCCGGGACTTGTGATTCCGTCTCCCCTGCCCCGCGGCTATCGTTCGACCTCCAAACGGCGCCTCATCCGCAAGGGCGAGGTGTGGCGCTGGGACTTTTTTCTCGAGCGGCTGGGCGGCGTGGCGAAGGCCGGCATCGACGTGCTGGAGCCCGCGAACCACGCCGCGGTGTACGCGTTCGCCCTGGAAAAACTGAACGAACCAGCCTACCGCGCGCTCGCCAACAGCCTCAACTTCCTCATCGTGCGCGGTGACGCGGAACAAATGGTGATCTTCAACGTCTTCCGCGTGGGCGCCGAAGTCGTGCGCAAGGCCAAAATGCTGGGAGAACACCTGGCGAAGCTGACCGGCGCCAAGGTGGTGGCCGCCCACGTGTTCTACGACAAGACCCGTTCGGACTACTACATCGAAGCCCGCGTGTCGGAAGGTCCCTTCCGCCTCAAGCGGTTGTTCGGACCCGAGTACCTGCCGATGACGGTGGATGGCCGCCGCTTCCTGCTGCACCCCACCGGCTTCTTTCAGGTCAACACGTCGATCCTTCCGCGCGTGATCGCCGAAGTCCACAACGCCCTGAAGCCGCGCAAGACCGACCGCCTGCTCGACCTTTACTGCGGCTGCGGCCTGTTCACGCTGCCGGTCGCGAAGGACTGCGAGGACGCATACGGTATCGAAGGGTCTCCGGTTTCGATTGAAGCAGCCCGCAAGGCGGCCGGATCGGCCTCGCAGCACAACATCCGTTTCACCGCCGGGCGCATTGACGCCAAAAGCCTGCCCCGGATGCTGCCCCCCGCGGACGACCGCCCGGAGATCCTCCTGCTCGACCCGCCGCGGCAGGGCACCGCGCCCGGCGTGATCCCCCTGCTCGCCGCCCGCAAGCCGCGCCGCGTCGCCTATCTGTTCTGCGACATGAACACCATGCCGACCGAGGTCAACAAGTGGCGCAAACAGGGTTACATGATCGCGAAGGCCACGCCGTTCGACATGTTCCCCGGCACGAACAACCTGGAAATGCTGGTCGTCCTCATCCCCGACACGTTCGGCCTGCTCGGGCGCAAAAAGCCGAAGGTCGATCCCCTGGACGAAATGGAGTCCGACGCGGCGCGCCCGGCCCGGCGCCAGGCGCC
>CAYQFG010000025.1:15430-26466 GCA_964416695.1 uncultured Bifidobacterium sp. | reverse complement strand
ACCTCGTTCAACCACGCCAGAATGCCGCCGGTGACGTTGAAGCCGTTGGTGTAGCCCTGCTTCTTGAGGTGCTCCAGTGCCGTGCGCGAGCGGCGGCCCGAGCGGCAATGGATGTACACCGGCTTGTCCCGGGGGATTTCCTGCCAGCGCTGCTCGAATTCGCTCAACGGAATCAGCACACCGCTGAGGTTGACCTCGTCGAATTCCTCCTGTTCGCGGACGTCGACCAGAACCGCCTCCGGATTGCTCGCCAGAATTTCGCTGAGTTCAAGGACCGAAATTTCGTCGTTCACCATGATTCCTCCGGACCGGGGGCTTTTTTATTGAAAAAACGAGACTCTCAGCCAAATATAACAGGGAACGCCGTGGCAAGGCGTGGTGATTTCGGGGCGATTTCAGGTTGATTGAGGGGGTGGGAGGGGGGATGAATCCCCCCGGCCTGTGCGGCTGCGGCGTTGAAATCCGGGTGGCGGGGAGTTACGTTTACCGGCCCCACCCCAAACTCATTGGGGTTCCCGGGAAGGTTTTCCGGGAGCGACTCGCATCGAACAACGGTCGATGTGTTTCGAGGAAACTCGCCGAATTTACCGAGGTTATCATGGCAGCAGGTCCCAAAGTCAAAATTTCACGTGCTCTGGGCATTGCCCTGACGCCCAAGGCCGCCCGTGTGATGGAGCGTCGCTCCTTCCCGCCCGGACAGCACGGTCTGGCCCGCAAGAAGAGCCCGTCCACGTACAAGATGCAGTTGCTCGAGAAGCAGCGCCTGAAGGCCATGTACGATGTGCCCGAGAACCAGCTGCGCGCCTACTATGAGCGTGCCACGCAGTCGCACGACGCCACCGGCACCGCCCTGCTGACCATGCTCGAAACCCGCGCCGACGCCGCCGTCTACCGCATGGGCTTCGCCCGCACGATCTACGCCGCCCGCCAGTACGTGGCCCACGGCCACTTCAGCATCAACGGCCGCCGCATCTACACCGCCAGCCATCCGGTCAAGATCGGTGACGTCATCTCGGTGAACGAGAAGTCCAAGGCGCACCCCCAGATCGTCGACGCGCTGACGCAGTCCGGCAGCATCGTGGTGCCCGAGTACTACGAAGTGAACAAGGTCAAGATGGAAGGCCGCCTCATCGCGAAGCCCCTGCGTGACCAGATCCCGGTGAAGCTGTCCGAACAGCACATCGTCGAATACTACTCGCGCTAAGCGACGTCCGCAGAACGATGATCACAAAAAGCCCGGTGCAAACCGGGCTTTTTTGTTTGTCCCGATGCCTGTTTTCAGGCTGAAGCGGAGTCAAGATGTGATCGCTTTGCCGTATTGGCAAGGATCCGGTATAAATGTCAGGCCAAAATCCCGGCTCGTGGGTATACTAAGGACGTCCACCGGGTACACACGTTCCTGCTGGCTTCTTTACGAAATTACGAAAGGGTCATCATGAGAAACCGTTCCTTTTCCTTTCCGGCAGTATTGACCGGTCTCGCGTCCATCCTGTTGATCGCCTCGTGCACGTTGTTTGAACAGGATGAAGACGACAAAGGCGGCCCCGGATCCGGAGCCGGGCGGTTTTCCACGCAGCATGAGATGGAGCTGGTGAGTCATACGCCCCCGCAGGACGGCCAGCCCGGCCTCCTCGTCACCCGTGAAGTCGACACGTGGTGTGAAGACGGAGCTCCGGTCACCGAAACCATGCTCGACTCTTCGTTGTACGTGATCCAGGACGGAGAGCTCTACGTCTGGGGTAAGGGAGATTGTCAGGTGGGGGAACGCCTGAGTGGGAATTCGTCAACCATTTTCGGCACCTGGACGGGCGCATACATCGAGGGCACCGGCGGGCCGGTACCGGCCCCCCATCGTCCGGAGGCCTGCGGGACGGAACCTGATGGCGACGATGAAGAGGAGTTCTCCGCCGCGACCCTATTCGAAGACTACCAGTCGAAGATCGTGGTTTCGGAAGAGAAGATCACTGTGTCCATGTCCGCCACCCTGTGCTATGCCCGCACCATGGCCACGATGTTCGCCATGATGACGTCCGACATCGACACGGTCTCGTTCGGATGCACCGAAACCGTACTGCGGAACGGCGCCGGTGAAACGGCGACCTTCACCAGCTCGTATTCCGGCGACACGATGTCGCTGACCTTCGTCCATGGAGAATCCACCTGCGAGCTGGCCGATCCGTTTGGTTTCCTGCCCGACGAGGGCACGGAGGTCTGTTCGGAGGGTGGTGAAAACGGTGCCGGCGACGACGGGATGTCATGCCTCATGGGTTCCGGCTTCTTCGGCGACATGAGCATGCTGGAGAAGGCTTCCGCCACCAGCGCCCTGTCGTCGCTGAAGGCCCGGTCGCTGCTGTTCTAAGCGACAGGGGGAAGGAGGCTGTCCCGTTCTCGTGCCTCGCCTCCTTCCCCCTGTCCTCCGCATGAAATCAAAAAAGCCCCGGAAATCCGGGGCTTTTTTGATGGAAAACGGGTCGGGAATCAGGGATTCCGCGTATCCGGGGGAGTGGTGAAGCTGCCGAAGATCTGGATGTTGTAGCGCTTGGGGACGAAGCCTTCCTTGCGCAGGATTTCCGCGAAGGCCGAGGTGATCTTCTCGCTGGTCACCTCCCGGACATCGTCGCTGTCGAGTGACACGAGGTGGATGTGCGGGTCGTCATCCATGTCGACTTCATAATGCGTATGGCCGTGGCCGAAGTCGGACTCGGAGAGCACACCGGCCTCCACCAGCTGGCTGAGGGTCCGGTAGAGGGTCGCGCGCGACACCTTGAGGCCGGTGCGCTGCATCTCGTAGAGCAACTCGTCGGCGCTGAAGTGTCCATCCTGTCCGAAAATGAACTCAAGCAGCGCCGTACGCTCCTTGGTGAGGAACATCTTGTTGCGCTTCAGGAACTCCGTGTAGCGGTGTTGCGCGAGGGCAAAGAGGTCGGGTTTGTCGTGTGCCACAGAGATAAGATACCCTTTTATGGCCCAACGGTCTGAGGCAGGAACTCGAAGAACACCACGCCGGTGGCCTTTCCCCGACGCGATTCCAGGTATTCCGCGAAATCCTGTTCCGTCACCTCGCGTTGCAGCTGGCTGGCGTGCCGCAAGAGCGGCCGGCCGCCATTCACGTCGGGACGCGCGTCCAGAAAGCCGGTGTGGGTGGCGTCGAGGCCCGCGATCCCGGTGGTGAACGCCACCCCCAGAAACCGCTCGCCGAGCGTCCAGTTGCGGGCGAGCTGGAGCGCCCTTTCGTACGGGAGATAGCGCACCGTGGCGGAGACGTCGGCTCCGGCGAGCCCTTTCCCGGCGAGCAGCTTCCCGCGCGCCAGGGTTTTGGAAACGATGGTGTCGCCGGGAAGCGGCAGCACACGGAAGTCGCGCGGGTTGCGCGCGAGCCATTCCCCCACGAAATAATGGTTCCGGTGTTCGTACCGGATGCGGTCCCGGGGTTCCGCTCCCGCGTGGTAGCGGAAAGGCACGATGGCGGGAATGAGGGCGTCCGCGCGGGTGACGCGCGCGAGGCCGATGACGTTTTCCATGTAGGTGACGCAGTCCATGCGCGCGAGGTCAACCAGCGGGAGGGGGTCGACGGTGCCGTAGCGTCCCTCGCCCGTGGGGCCGAGGTGATACGGGCGTCCCATCAGGGCGCGGGAGAAGTGCCGCAGGCGTTCGGGGTACGACGCGGGAACGTCAGGGTGGTTGAGAAGGTGGTAGGCCTCCGCGGCGGCGGGACGCTCCTTGTTGTACCACTGCGCGGTGCGGACCAGCAAGGTGTCGAGCAGTGCCGCCGCCGCGCTTCCCCCCGCTTCGTTGAGGATGAGCACGACCGACAGCGTGTCGTCATCCGCGCCGAAGGCGTAGCCCGCGAGCGCGGCCACGCCGTTGAGGGACCCGGTCTTGTAGCGGAGCAGGCCGCTGCCGGTGTAGTCGCGCAGCCGCCGGCCGGTCGCGCCGTCGAGGCCGGGCTGCGCGAGCGAGATCACGTAGTCGCGGCCGTGGGGGTGGCGGGCCATGCGCGCGAGCAGCAGCGCCAGCGCCTGCGGTTGCAAGCGGTTCCGGTGCGACAGGCCCGAGCCGTCGTGCAAGTCGAAGGCCGTGGTGTCCAGACCGCTGCGGTGGAGGAAATCCTTGCCGGCCGCGATGCCGGCGCGGTCGCTGCCTTCGCCCTTGACGTGCAGGCCGAGGTGGCGCAGCAGCAGTTCGGCATGCAGGTTCTGGCTGCGCTGGTTGACGTCGTCCACCAGGGTGGCGAAGGGGGCGGCGCTGAAGTGCAAGGTTTGCAGGGCGGAGGCGGGTGCCGCGCCGGGCGCGGGCTGGTCGATGACGACGAGGCCGCGCGTCTTCAGCGCGGTGAGGAAGCCGGCGCGGAAGTAGGCGACCGGGTCACGCACGGGCATCAGCCAGGTGCGCGACCCGGCGCCGGTGCCGATGCGCCCGCTGAGGATGACGGTGCTTTCGTCCGCGCGTTGCGTGGCGGTCACGCGGTTGCCGCGTCCCTGCACCGTGGTGGCGTTGTTGATGACCTTCACGTACCCCACATCCGGAGACACGGAGACTTCGGGCTTGCGGCCCGCGCGGGCGCCCGGGCGGACGCTGAGCGTGAAGGTGTTGTCGTTGAAGGAGAGGGCCGAAACTTCCGCGCCGTACCATGCGTTGAAGTGACGGGCGGCCCAGGCCTGCGGGCGGTGCGGGCCGGTGAAGTACGCGTCGGAGACCGTCACGCGGCCGCGCACGGTGTCGATCCCGCGCCCGCGCAGGCTGTCGGCCCAGGCGAGCAGCGGCGTGACGGCGTCGGGATAAAAGCGGTCGGAAATGTTGGGGTCGCCGCCGCCGTGCACGCGCAGTTCGCCGTACAGCGTGCGGCCGCGCAGCACACCGGCGACTTCCAGCGTGGTGCGGGGGCCCGCGTCCGGAGGCAGCGCGTCGAGGGCGGCGGCGGTCACGACCAGCTTGAGGGTCGAGGCCGGCACGAAGAATGCGCTGTCGTTCCAGCGCGCTTCGAAGCGTTGGTGCTTTTGCGAGTACACCGAAATGGCGAGCCGGCCGCCCACGCCGGAGGCCCGGTGTTCGTCCAGCAGGGAGCGGAGCAGCAGGGGAGAGGGCGGCCCCTGGAACACCGGGGCCGGCCGCGGGCGTGCGGTCTCCGCATCGAACACGGAGTCGGCGTACGCGGATGCCGCCGCCGGGGCCGCCGGGGGTGCGGAGCGCGCGAGCAATGCGGGCGGAAGGAGCGCGCACGCGGACAGGGCGACGGCGAGCGCCGCCTGCCGTCGCAAGGGGAGCGATCCCTGCCGTCTCATCCGCGTGCGGCTCCCGCGGGTCCGGTCATGCGCGCGAACGCGTCCCAGTATCCCGGGTAGGTTTTGCGCACGCACCCGGGATCGTTGATGGTCACCGGGACGCCCTTGGGCCCCAGCGACACGAGCGAGAAGCACATGGCCATGCGGTGGTCGTCATAGGTGTCGATCACGGCGTGGGGGGTCGGAGTCGCGGGCGGGTCGATGCGGATCCAGTCGGGGCCTTCCTCCACGGCGGCGCCCAGCTTGCGCAGCTCGGTGGCCATCGCCGCGAGCCGGTCGGTTTCCTTCAGGCGCCAGTTCCCCACGTTGCGGATGGTGGTGGGGCCTTCGGCGAACAGCGCCGTCACCGCGAGCGTCATGCCCGTATCGGACATCAGGTCCATGTCGATGTCGATGCCGCGCAGGCGCGGGGCGCCCGTCACCGCAAGCGCGCCGGACGTCGGGCCCGCCTGTGCGCCCATGCGCTCCAGCGCGGTGATGAAACGGGCTTCGCCTTGCGCCGAACCGACATCGATGCCGTCGACGCGGGCTTCGCCGTTGGCGATGGCGCCGCCGGCGAGAAAGTATGAGGCCGAGGAGGCGTCCGGTTCCACGAAGTACGCACCCGGCGCGCGGTAACCGCTGGGCGCGTCCATCCAGAAGCGCGCATACCCGTCGCGGGAGACCGTCGCGCCGAACGCTTCCATCACCTTGAGGGTGAGATCGACGTACGGAGCGGAGACGAGGGTGCCGTCGATCTCCACTTCGACACGACCGCGGCACAGCGGCAGGGCCATCAGAAGCCCGGTCACGAACTGGCTGGACAGGTTGCCGCGGATCTTCGTGGTGCCTCCCGCCAGGCCCGCGGCGGTGATGGTCACCGGCGGAAATCCCGGCGTGCCGTCGTAACGGATGTCGGTGGCGCCGCACAGCGGACGCAACGCGTCGACCAGATCGCCCAAGGGACGTTCATACATGCGCGGCACCCCGGTCAGGCGAAAGGTGCCTTCACCCGCCGCGAGCAATGCGGTGAGGATGCGCGTCGCCGTGCCGGAATTTCCGAGGAACAACGTGCGCGGCGCTTCTCCCCCCTGAAACAGGCCCGTGCCCGTGAACTCTTCGCGCGTGCCCTCCACGACCGCGGGATAACCCATCCCGGCCAGTGCGCGCCGCATCAAGGTGACGTCCTCGCCGTCGGGCAGGTTGTCCAGCGTGGTGGTGCCGCGGGCGAGGGCCGCGAGCGGCAGCACGCGGTTCGCGATGCTCTTGGAACCGGGCGGCGTGACGGAGCCGGCAAAAGTCCGGGAGGGCTGTAAAACAAGATGTTCCATTTCTTCTAACGTAGAAATCGGGGGATTTTGGGGGTATGCGCGGGGGCGCGGCGGGGTGTCGCTGCGGGTGGACGGCGGGGCGCCGTGCGGCAGGATGGCGGGCCGGGGAGAGGCCGAGGTGTTATACTAATGGCATGACAGAACCCCTGGTGATGCAAACGTGGGATATTGTCCTCCGTCTTGGTGTCGCGGCCGTGGCGGGATGCCTGCTCGGACTCAACCGCGAGTTGCTCGGCAAGCCCGCGGGCCTGCGGACGCATGCGCTGGTGTCGCTCGGCTCCGCGCTCATCGCGGTGACGATCCTCAACATTCCCGGCGTCAACGCCGGAGAGGCGCTCAGCCGCGTGATGCAGGGCGTGGTCACGGGGATCGGGTTTCTGGGCGCGGGCGTGATCCTGCAGAGGTCTTCGGGAAAGGTCACGGGTTTGACGACCGCCGCCATGGTGTGGATGGCGGCCATGCTCGGCCTCGCCGCGGGAGCGGGCCGCTGGCTGGAAGTGATCATCGCCGTCGTGCTGACCTTTTTCGTCCTCATCCTGGAACGCTGGGAAGCGCGCATCCGCGGCGTGGCGGAGCCGCATGATCCCGCCCGCGCGCCGGACGATGCCCCCGGTGACGAGGGACGTCATGACCGGAATGCGTGAGGCCGGGCTCCGGGTCGCGCTGGTATGGCTGGTCGTGTGGAGCGCGGCGGCCGTGCCTGTGCAGGCCCGGAACATTCCCGCCCCCAAGCTCGACCTGATCCGGAACGCCACGGCCGCGATGAAGCTCGACCAGCGGATCCACGGCCTCGTGCGCCAGCAGGTCGACGCCCGCACCGAGGCGTTCCGGATCGACAACCCCGGCGTGTCCGATTCGCTGGTCCGCATCGCGCGCGTCCTGATCGCGGATGTGTACGCGGACAACCTCGAAGGGCGCGACGGCCTCATGCCCCGCGTGTACGCGGTTCTGGATCGCCACCTGACGGAGGACGACCTCCGCTTCGCGGTCAACTTCAGCGGGTCCGACCAGGGGCGTCGCTATCGCGAACTCGCGCCGCGGGTGGTGGCGGAAAGTCTCGAAGCGGGCCGCGCCTGGAGCCAAAGCCTTGAGCCTGAAATCCGGCGGCGTCTGCACGCCGCCTTGCGCGGCACGGATGTCGGCCCGTAGCGTCCGGGGCCGCGCCGCCCCGCCCTGGGAATCCCGGGGGTTTCCCGGTGTCAGGGCGGCTTCCCCCCACCCTTCTTTCCGTTCCTGGAGGTTGCATGCGTCCTGCCCGTTCGAAAACCCTGTTCTCCCGTTTCTCCAAGTGGGTGTCGCATGCGACGGCGCGGCCGGCCGCGTTCGGGCTCGCGGCCTGCGTCGTGCTGGTGTGGGCCGTCACCGGCCCGCTGTTCGGCTACAACGAAACCTGGCAGCTGGTGATCAACACCGGCACCACCATCATCACCTTCCTGATGGTGTTCCTGATCCAGAACACGCAGAACCGCGATACGGAAGCCTTGCAGATCAAGCTGGATGAATTGATCCGCGTCACGGAAGGCGCGCACAATGCGTTGCTCGATCTCGAAGAGCTCGAAGAGGAGGATCTGCAACGGATCCGGGTGCGCTACGCGCGGCTGGCGGAGCGGGCCCGGGCGGACCGGAAGAAGGGCCGCCAGGACACCGGCCGGGAGGACGTGGAGGCGGACGTGGACTAAGGCCGACGGAGGAAGCGCAGGGGAAGACGGGAAGCCGCGCCGGCGAGGGGGCCGCCGCCGTGGGGGCGTCGCCGGCCGTCGGTCGTGACCTCAGGCAGGCTCAACCCAGGGCGTGGGCGAAGTCCGCCAGAAGGTCGGCGGTGTCTTCGATGCCCACCGAGACGCGCACAAGGCTCTCCGCGATGCCCATTTCGCGTCGCCGGGCCTCGCCCATTTCCCAGTAGATGGTCTGCGCCACGGGAATGACGAGGGTGCGCGCATCGCCGAGATTGCTGGAGAGGATGGCGATGCGCAGGCTGTCCAGCACGGCGAACGTGTCGACATCGTCGTGAAGCTCGAAGCTGAGCAAGGTTCCGGGCCGTGCGAACAGCGCCTGCGCCCGCGCGTGGTGCGGATGGTCGGTGAGACCGGGGTAGTGAACCTTGCGCACCTTGGGATTGGTCGCCAGCATGTCCGCGAGCCGCTCGGCGTTGTGGCAGGCGCGTTCGAGGCGCAACACGAGCGTTTCCGCGCCGATGGACAGCGAGTGCGCGGCCTCGGGCGCGAGGGTGCCGCCGAAATCGCGCAAGCCTTTCTTGCGCAATTGCAGCAAGGCCCAGCCTGAGGCGTCACCCGTCTTGTACATCTCGTGGATGTTGGGGTAGCGCGTCCAGTCGTAGGTGCCGAGGTCGGTCACGCTGCCGCCGAGGGCGTCGCCGTGGCCGCCGAAATGCTTCGACAGGGAGTTCACCGAAAACGTGGCGTGCACGCTCTTCGGCTGGAACAGCACGCCCGAGGTGAGCGTGTTGTCGATGACGTACACGACGCCGCGCGCGCGGCACAGGGCGCCGATGCCCGCGAGATCGGCCACCTGCGTGACGGGGTTGGCGATGGTTTCCACCAGCACCATCCGGGTTTCCGGGCGGAGCGCCGCTTCCACCTGCGCGGCCTCGGTGGCATCCACGTACGACACGTTGATGCCCGCGAGATCGAGCGTGGACAGCAGGCTGGTGGTGTTGCCGAACAGATAACGGCTGGCCACCACGTGGTCGCCCTGTCGCAGGAACGCCAGCAGCACCGCCGCCAGGGCCGCCATGCCGGTGCCGAAGCAAACCGTGCCGCGACCCTGCTCCAGCGCGGTCACCTTGGTTTCCACGGCATTGGCCGTCGGGTTCGACTGGCGGCCGTAGGCGTAACCTTTCTTCCGGTTCTGAAAGACCGCCGCGAGATCTTCGGCCTTGTCGTAGCCATACGCGATCGACGTATGAATGGGCTTGTGCAAAGAGCCGTGTTCGGGATGGCCCTGCCGGTCGGAGTGCAGCAGGGTCGTGGTCAGGCCGGGCGCGGGACGGTTCGTTTCGGGTTTCATGTCCCGTTAAAAATGCATTGAAAAGGGGATCGGCGAAACCCGCAAAATTCCCGGAACGTGCGGCGTTTGACGTGTTTTCCCGTCATGTTCCCAACACGTGCTTCAACAGTCCGTTCACTTTCGCCACGTACCCGGCCGGGTCCTTGAGGGCGGAGCCTTCGGCGAGCAGGGCCTGGTCGACGAGCACGCCGTACCAGTCGGCCAGCTTCGGGTCGTTCGGGTCGGCATCGAAGCGGGCCTTCACGCCCTGGATGATCGCATGATCCGGATTGATTTCCAGGATGCGCTTGCTTTCGGGTACGGCCTGGTTCGACATCTTGAGGATGCGCTCCAGGTTGGCGCCGAGATCCTCTTCGCCGGACACCAGGCAGGTGGGGCTTTCGGCGAGACGCGTGGTCACGCGCACTTCCTTCAGCGACGGCATCTTGGCGGCGAAGTCGGCGAGGAACTTTTCGTACGCGCCCTTCGCTTCCTCCTCACGCTTCTTGTCCTCGGCCGAGAGGTCGCCGAGGTCGAGGGCGCCCTTGGCGGCGTTCACCAGTTTCTTGCCGTCGAACTCGGTGAGGGCCTGCACCACCCACTCGTCGATGGGGTCGACGAGGTACAACACCTCCACGCCCTTCTTGCGGAACACCTCAAGGTGCGGGCTGCCTTCGGCGGCGCGCCGGCTTTCCGCCGTGATGTAGTAGATGTCCTTCTGGCCATCCTTCATGTTCAGGACATAGTCCTGAAGGCCCGTGAACTCCCCCGCCTCCAGACGGCTCGACTCGAAGCGCAGCAGGCGCTTCAGTTCGTCGAGGTGTTCCCAGTTCATGTGGAAGCCTTCCTTGAGGACGCCGCCGAACTCCTTCCAGAACGTCTTGTATTTCTCCGGTTCGTCCTTGGCCATGGCCTCCAGGAGGTTGAGCGTCTTGGTGGTGGCCGATTCGCTGATCTTGCGCACCACCGCATTCTTCTGCAGGATCTCGCGCGACACGTTCAGCGGCAGGTCCTCGGAATCGACCACGCCGCGCATGAAGCGCAGCCACGTGGGCAAAAGCTCCTTGCAGTCGTTCATGATGAACACGCGCTTGACGTACAGCGACAGGCCGTGCGGGCGGTCGGGGTAGTAGAGGTCGTGCGGGGCCTTGCCCGGCACGTACAGCAGCGTGGTGAACTCCAGCGTACCTTCCACGCGGTTGTGCGACCACGCGAGCGGCTCCTGCTGGTCGTGCGTGATGTGGCCGTAGAACTCCTTGTACTGTTCCGGCGTGACCTCGTTCCGGGGCCGGCGCCACAGCGGGGCCTTGTCGTTCAGGGTCTCCTCGGTTTTCGTCGCGGCGTCGCCGTCCTTTTCGCCCGGCTGTTCGCTCACCAGCACGATGGGATGCGGGATGTATTCGCTGTACTTCTTGACGATGCCGCGCAGGCGCCAGGC